>NZ_JBEXRA010000060.1:0-51042 GCF_040612855.1 Streptomyces sp. NPDC006332 | reverse complement strand
CCCGCGGAGACCCGGTGGGCCGGGGGGCGTGGGGGCCCCCCCCGCGGGCCGGCCGCGAACGTCGACGGCCGAGGGCGACGTGACACAGCGCCGCCCCGCTCTCCCAACCCCCACCGCCCCCACCTCCTGTCACCCACGTGGCCCGGCCCCGTCGTCGACTACCGTCGTGATCGCCTCGACGAGGCCCCGGTCGGCCGCCGCCCCGGCCGTGCCCGAGTACCGACAGGAGCGTCCCGTGACCTACGACGTAGCCGCCCTCCGCGCGCAGTTCCCCGCACTGAGCGCCGGGATCGCCCACTTCGACGGGCCCGGCGGCACCCAGACCCCCAGGCCCGTCATCCAGGCCATCGCCGACGTGCTGGCCGCGCCGCTGTCGAACCGGGGCCGGATCACGCCCGGCGAGCGCAACGCCGAGACCGTGGTCACCGAGAGCCGCCGGGCCATGGCGGATCTGCTGGGCGCTGATCCGTCCGGGATCGTCTTCGGCCGCAGCGCCACCCAGCTCACCTACGACTTCTCCCGCACCCTCGCCAGGACCTGGTCGCCCGGTGACGAGGTGGTCGTCACCCGACTCGACCACGACTCCAACATCCGCCCCTGGATCCAAGCCGCCGAGCAGGCCGGTGCCGTCGTGCGGTGGGCCGACTTCGACCCCGCGACCGGCGAGCTGACCGTCGAGGACATCCGCGCCGTGCTCTCGGAACGGACCCGGCTGGTCGCCGTCACCGCCGCCTCCAACCTGATCGGCACGCGGCCCGCGACCGCCGCGATCTCCCGTGCGGCGCACGAGGTGGGGGCGCTGCTGCACGTCGACGGCGTGCACCACACCGCGCACTCCCTGGTCGACGTCGAGCAGCTCGGCGCGGACTTCTTCGTCTGCTCCCCGTACAAGTTCCTCGGCCCGCACCACGGCGTCCTCGCCGCCCGGCCGGGACTGCTGGAGAGCCTGCACCCGGACAAGCTGCTGCCCTCCACCGACGCGGTCCCGGAACGCTTCGAACTCGGCACGCTGCCCTACGAGTTCCTCGCGGGCACCCGCGCCGCGGTCGACTTCCTGGCCGGCCTCGACCCGAGCGCGACGGGTACCCGCCGTCAGCGGCTGGTCGTCGCGTACGCGGCGCTGGAAGAGCACGAGCGAGTTCTGCGGGGGCGGATCGACGCGGGCCTGGCCGCCCTGGACCAGGTCACGGTCCACTCCCGGGCGGCCGACCGTACCCCCACCGTGCTGCTGACCTTCGAGGGGCACGGCACCACGGACGCGTACCGCTTCCTCGCGGACCGCGGTGTCCAGGCGCCCGCCGGGACCTTCTACGCCCTCGAAGCCTCCCGCCGCCTGGGCCTCGGGGACACCGGCGGCCTCCGCGTCGGCCTCGCGCCCTACAACGACACCGACGACGTCGACCGGCTCCTGGCGGGCCTGTCGGAGTTCCTGCGGGTAGGGCCCGGCACGTCCGACTGACCTGGGTCAGTCGGCGGAACCGTCGCCGGGGGCCCGCGGGCTCAGGCGCAGGGTGAGGATCTGGAAGGGCCGCAGCCGAAGCCGGACGGTGCCGTCCGTGACCTGATGGCTCGTGGTGTCGTCGAGCGGTCGTTCCAGCAGGTCGGTGGCCGTGGCGGCGGCGAGGGGGAAGCCGGGGGTCAGGGTGGCGCGGGCACGGACGCCGAGGGCCTCGTAGAGGCGGACGACGATGTCGCCCGACCGGTCGTCGGCGAGCTTCACGGCCTCGACGACCACCCCCTCCTGGTCGACCGACACCAGGGGAACGACGGGCGTGCTGCCCGGCCGCGCGCGCTCGGGCAGGTTCAGGTGGTAGCCCTCACGGACGGCGTCGGCGACGTCGGCGCCCACCACCAGGGCGTAGCTGAACCGGTGGGTGCCCTGGTCGGCGTCCGGGTCGGGGAAGCGGGAAGCACGCAGCAGGGAGAGCCGGACCGTGGTCGTCGTCCCGCCGTCGGGCCGTACGTCCCGGGTGACCTCATGGCCGTACGTCGAGTCGTTGACCAGCGCGGCACCCCAGTCGCGCTCCCCGACGTGCAGGAAGCGGTGGGCGCAGATCTCGAACTTGGCGGCGTCCCAGCTGGTGTTGGTGTGGGTGGGGCGCTCGACGTGTCCGAAGGGGATCTCGGCGGTGGAGTGCGCGGCGCGTACGTCGAGCGGGAAGGCGGCCTTGAGCAGCTTCTCCCGCTCGTGCCAGTCGACCACGGTGTCGATCACCAGCCGCCGCGAGCCGGCCGCCAGGGTCAGGGTCTGCTCGACGCGGGAGGCACCGAAGGCACGGACGACGCGGACACCGCCGCCGGCCGCGGTGACCGACTCGGCGTCGGTGAGGTCGCGCACCGTGTTGCGGTAGAAGACGTCGATGTCCCAGGCGTCCCACTGGTTGGGGAAGTCCTGGTGCACCTGGAGCAGGTTGGCGGCGGCGCCCGGCGCCAGCGCCTCGCGGTCGGCGGCCAGGTCGTAGGCGGAGGTGACCAGGCCTCGACGGTCGACCCGCACCCGCAGCAGGCCGTTGTCCAGGACGAAACCCTCACCGTCCGCGACGGGCGGTACGGGCGGGTCGGGTGCCTCGGCGCGCAGCGTGGCGCCGAGCGCCGGGACACCTCCGCGGGCGTGCGGGGCGGCGTTGAAGACGACCGTGCCGCGGGCGGGCCCGGCGAGGGCCCGTTGCGCGTCCGCGACGATCCGCTCCAGCTCCCCGGCGACGGCGGCGTACGCCTCCTCGGCCTCCCGGTGCACCCAGGCGATCGAGGTGCCCGGCAGGATGTCGTGGAACTGGTGCAGCAGTACCGTCTTCCACAGCCGGTCCAGGGCCTCGTACGGATAGGGGTGCCCGTGCCGCACAGCGGCGGTCGCCGCCCACAACTCGGCCTCGCGCAGCAGGTGTTCGCTGCGCCGGTTGCCCTGCTTGGTGGCGAGCTGACTGGTCAGGGTGCCGCGGTGGAACTCCAGGTACAGCTCGCCGGACCACACCGGCGCGCCGCCGTTCGCCTCGTACTCGGCGTGCGCACGCTCGAAGAAGGCGGCGGGTCCCTCCATGACGACCCGGGGCGAGCCCTCCAGGTCGGTCAGCCGGGCGGCGCGCGCCAGCATCTCGCGGGTGGGGCCGCCGCCGCCGTCGCCGTAGCCGAAGGGGATCAGCGAGTGGTCGGCGCCGCCCTTGTCCTGGAAGTTGCGCTCGCTGTGGGCGATCTCGGCGCCGGACAGGTCGCCGTTGTAGCTGTCGACGGGCGGGAAGTGGCTGAAGACGCGGGTGCCGTCGATGCCCTCCCACCAGAAGGTGTGGTGCGGGAACTTGTTGGTGGTGTTCCAGGAGATCTTCTGGGTGAGGAACCAGCGCACCCCGGCCAGCTTCATCAGCTGCGGCAGGGCCGCGTTGTAGCCGAAGGTGTCCGGGAGCCACATCTCCTCGGTCTCGACGCCGAACTCCTCCAGGTAGAACCGCTTGCCGTGGACGAACTGGCGGACCAGCGACTCGCCGCCGGTGAGGTTGGTGTCGGGCTCCACCCACAGACTGCCCGAGGGCAGGAACTGGCCGGTCCGCGCCTTCTCCTGGGCGCGGGCGTACACCTCGGGGCGGTGCTCCTTGAGCCAGGCGAGCTGCTGGGCCTGGGACATCACGAACCGGAACTCGGGGTGGTCGTCCATGAGTTGGGTGACGTTGGAGACGGTACGGGCCACCTTGCGGACCGTCTCGCGCAGCGGCCACAGCCAGGCCGTGTCGATGTGGGCGTGGCCGACCGCGGAGATCCGGTGCGCGCCGGCACTCGCCGGTGCCGCCAGCGCCGGGGCCAGCACCTCGCGCGCCGCCGCCGCGGTGCCGCCGACGTCCTGCAGGTCGACCGCGTCCAGGGCGCGATCGACCGCCCGCAGGATCTGCCAACGGCGGGTGGAGTCCAGGGGCAGTTCGAGCATCAGCTGCCCCAGGACGTCGAGGTCCTGGACGAGTTCGTGCACCGTCCGGTCGACCACCGCGAGGTCCAACCGCCGCAGCCGGTAGAGGGGTTCGCCCGGATCGGCGTCCGCGTCCCGCAGCCAGGGCGCCCGCCCACCGACCGCGGTGGGACCGAAGGTGAGGTGGTCGGCGGCGGTGTGCATGACGACCGGATTGGCGGCGGCCTCGACGTACCGCACGAACTCCTCCCCGCCGACGGCCGATTCGGTGACCGGCAGCCAGGTGTTGCGCGGGTTGAGCGCCTTCACCGCGGTGCCGTCGGCCCGGTAGACCAGGCCCTCGGCGGAGAAGCCGGCGGAGTGGGTCGCGAAACCCAGGTCGAGCACGGCCTCGACGGGCAGCCCCGCCCACTCCTGCGGGATCACGCCACCGACCCGGAACCAGCTCGTGGACCAGGCCGGGCCCCACCGGTCGCCGACCCGCGCCGGACGGTAGGGAGCCGTCAGGCCGTCACGGACCGGCACGGGCTCACCGGCGACGTCCCAGACCTCGACCCGCAGAGGGACCGACCGGGCGTGGACGGCGGGCCGTATGCGTTCGTTCAGCACCCTGGCGAGCCGCTGCTCGGTGACTTCACGGTCGTTGTGCATGGACTGTCTTCTCCAGCGGGGCCTAGGGGGTGGGGGGATGGCCGAGGGGCCGCGGGCGATCAGCCCTTGAGCGCACCGCCGAGGGCGAAGCCGCCGCCCAGCCTGCGGGCCAGCAGCAGGTAGAGCATGACGACGGGCAGGGAGTACAGGATGGAGAAGGCGGACAGTTGCCCGTACTGCGTCTGGTCGTGGGCACTGAGGAAGGTGAACACGCTGACGGAGGCGGGAAGCTTCTCCGGGGACAGCAGCAGGATGAAGGGGACGAAGAAGTTCCCCCACATGCCGATGAAGGTGAAGATGGTGACCACGACGACGCCGGGCCGCATCAGCGGCAGGACGACCCGCCACAGCACCTGCGGGGTGTTGGCGCCGTCGATCCGCGCGGCCTCCTCCAGCACCAGGGGCACGCCGTCCATGAAGTTCTTCATCAGCCAGATCCCGAACGGCAGCGCGGAGGCGGCCAGGAACAGCGTGGTGCCGGGTACCGAGTCGATGAGGTTCACCTGCACGAACATGCTGTAGACCGGGATCATCACGGCGGTGATGGGCAGACCGGTGGAGAACAGGATCGTGTACAGGAACGGCCGGCGCAGGCGGGAGCGGTAGCGCGACAACGGATAGGCGGCCAGGAAGGACGCCGTCACCGTCGTCAGGGTCGCGAATCCGCACAGCAGCAGGCTGTTGAGCAGGGGCCGGTAGGTGGTGTCGGCGTTGAGGACCGCGTCGAAGTTGTCGAGGGTGAGCGACGACGGCCAGTGCAGCCGGAAGTTGTTGGTGTTCGAGACCGAGGCGAGGAGCATCCACAGCAGCGGCAGGACGTAGGTCACCGACACCGCCAGCAGGACGGCGTTGACCGCGATGCGGGCGGGAAGTGAGCGGCGCCGGTGTGAGGCCTGTGGGGCCGTGGTGGCGGTCCGCCGACCGGACGGGGCGCGTGAGGAGGTGAGAACGGCCATCAGTCGCCCTCCAGTTTGAGCAGCCGGATGTAGACGAGGGAGAACAGGGCACCGACCACCAGCAGCACCAGGGCGATGGCGGTGCCGTAGCCGATGAGGCTGTTCTGGAAGGCCTGTTGGTACATGAAGATGGGCAGGGTCTCGCTCTTGTTGCCGGGCCCGCCGCGGGTCATGGTGTAGATGAGGCCGAAGACGGAGAGCGTCTGCAGCGTGATCAGCATCAGGTTGGTCAGGATGGACGGCCGGATGACCGGCAGGACCACCCGCCACAGCCGCTGCCAGGGGCCCGCGCCGTCCATCTCGGCCGCCTCCACGAGCTCTTGGGGGACGTCGTTGAGGGCGGCGGAGAAGACCATCATCGAAAAGGCCGTGCCCCGCCAGACGTTGGCCAGGCAGACGGCCAGGATCGGCATCGTGTAGAGCCAGTTCTGCTGCGGCAGGTGCAGGGCGGAGAGAATCGAGTTGAGTGAGCCCTGGTTGTAGAAGAACGCGTACATCAGGTAGCCGGCCACCACCTCGGGCAGCACCCAGGCGGCGATGACGACACCGTTGGTGAGTGCCCGCACCCGCTTCTCGGCCCGTTCCATCAGGACGGCCAGCGCGAGGCCCAGGGTGTTCTGGCCGATGACGGCGGAGCCCACCACGAACACCAGGGTCAGCCAGACCGCGTTGAGGAAGTCGGCGTCCCCGAAGGCCCGGGTGAAGTTGTCCAGGCCCACCAGGTGGGTGCCGGTGGCGCCGGTGAGCTGCATGTCGGTGAACGCGTAGTACACGCAGTACGCGATCGGCCCCGCCAGGAAGACCGCCAGCAGGACCACCGACGGGAGCATCGGCAGGCCGCGCAGCAGGGAGCGAGCGGCCGCGGGCGCCCCGCCCGGCCGGTGGTGGTCACCGGCCTTGCGGGGCGCGGACGTCAGTGCGGTCACGAGGCGCCCTGGACCGTCTTGTCGTCGCCGACGGCGGCCTTCACATCGCTGTCGAAGCCGGCCGCGGCCTTGTCCACCGACGCCTGACCGGTGGTCACCGACTCCATGGCCTTCTGGATCGCGGTCGAGACCTGGTTGTAGGCCGGCAGGCCGGGCCGGAAGTGGGTGTAGCGCACCAGGTCCGTGAAGAACTTGTTGGTCGGCACGGAGTTGACGTACGTCGGATCGCTGGCCGCGTCCGTGCGGACCGCGATGCTGGCGTTCTGGGCGTTCCACTGCGCGTGGTTGGCCTTCGTCTCACAAGTGGTGAGGAACTTGAACGCCAGGTCCGCGTTCTTGGCCTTCGCCGGTATCGACCAGGCCCAGCCACCGGACATGCTGGTCTTTCCGGGGGCCTGGCCGTTCTGGGTGGGCATCGCGGCGGTGCCGATCACCGACTGCCACTGGCTCCACGGCTTGGCGCTGCTGGGACCCCAGTTGTTGGGCATCCAGGAGCCGTCGATGTCGATCGCGAGCTTGCCCTCGGGGATCAGCTCGGTGCCGACGGTGGTGCCGAAGTTGGCGCCGAGCGCCTGGTCCACCGGAGGGCCGAGCTTCTCGCTGTAGACGGTGTGCACGAACGCCAGCGAGTCCTTGAACGCCTTGCTACCCACCACCCACTTCTTCTGGCTCGCGTCGTACAGCGACTTGTCGCCCGCCGGGGTGCCGTACAGCAGCATCTCGAAGCCCTGCATCGAGGACGCCTCGCCGCCCGCCGTGCCGGTGTAGAGGTTCATCGGAATGACGTCGGGCAGCTTGGCCTTGAGCTTCCTGGCGGTGCTGAGAACGTCGTCCCAGGTCTTCGGCTGCCAGGGCACGGAGATCCCGGCCTTGGTGAACAGCTGCTTGTTGTACCAGATCCCGCGGGTGTCGGTGCCGTCCGGGACGCCGTACGTCTTGCCGTCCGAGGCGCCGCGCACCGCGACCTTGGCGGCGGCGGCGAACTGCGACCAGTCGCTCCAGCCGGCCAGGAAGGAGTCGATGGGCTTGAGATAGCCGCTCGCGATGTCGGAGTTGATCAGCGCGGTGTCCTCGTAGACGAGGTCGGGGGCGGTCGCGGGGGACCGCATCATGAGCTGGACCTTGGTGTAGTAGTCGTTCTCGGAGGCGGTGACCGGAACGAGGGTCACCTTGGTGCCCGGGTTGGCCTTGGTGAACTGCTTCACCATCGAGGCGAGATGGTTGGCCTGGAGCTTGTTCTTGCTGTCCAGGTTCTGCCAGTAGACGACCTTGATCGACTTTGCGGTGCTCTCGGACGAGCCGGAGCCGCAGCCCGAGGCGGTCAGGACAGTGGCGGTGGTGAGGACTGCGGCAGCGATGAGTCTGGAACGCACGGTGGTTCCTCCGGAACGCGAAACCTGAGGGGAAGACCTTGGGAAAGCCGCGACTGAGGCGCGGGCCGCGGGCAGTTCGCGGGAGGCGGCCCACGCGGATCCACCCCGCGCGACCTGGCCCGGTGCACCCGGTTTGATGGCGTCAGCTAAATCCAATTGATTGATGAAGTCAACGCATCCGGCGTGTAGACTTTCGCCATGAATCGCCGTTCTTCGCATACCGGGCATAGGCCATGAGCCAGTACAAAATGCGCACTTCGGAGTGGTTCGGTGCCCATCGCGGGGGAACGCACAGCATGAGGAGCGGTAGGTGACCGACAGGTGACGATGCTCGGCGGCACGAATCTGCCCCGGGTCGGGGGGTACAACCAGGCCGTCGTCCTGGACGCCATCCGGACCAGAGGGCCGGTGAGCCGTGTCGAACTGGCGGCGCTGACCGGCCTGACCAATCAGACCGTCTCGAACGTCGTCCGCAAACTGCTCGACGCCGGCCTGGTCACGGAGACCGGCTACGCGCCCTCCAGCGGCGGCAAACGCCGCACCCTGCTGGCCGCCCGCCCCGAGGGGGCCTACGCGCTCGGTGTCCATCTCGACCCCGACGCGGCCGTCATCGTCCTGGTCGACCTGGCGGGCGAGGCGATCACCAGCCGCCGGCTCAGGCTCACCGTCCCGAGCGAGCCGACCGACGTCGTGCGACGGGTGGCCCGCGCCGCCCTCCGGCTCGTCGAGCGGTCAGCCGTGGACCCCGCCCGGCTGCTCGGCCTGGGCATCGCCGCTCCCGGACCGATCGACGGCTCCACCGGTACGGTGATCTCCCCGCCGAACCTGCCCGGTTGGGACCGGGTCCCGCTGCTGGAGATGTTCGCCGAGGCCACCGGCATGCCCGTGGCCCTGGACAACGACGCGACCGCCGCCGCCATAGGCGAACGCTGGATCGGCGGCGAGGCCAGGGCGGGCAGCTTCCTGTTCCTCTACCTGGGCACCGGCATCGGCGCCGGCATCGTCCTCAACAACACCGTCCTGCACGGCGATTCGGGCAACGCCGCCGAGTTCGGACACATGGCCGTCGAACCGGGGGACCGCGTCTGCCACTGCGGCGGCATCAGCTGCCTCGGCCCCTACTGCAGCCCCACCGCGATCATCGACGACCTGGTGCGGCGCCACGGGCGGGCCGCCGCCGACCGCATCGGCCTGGCCCTCGACCCCCGGTCCCTGCACGGCGACTGGAAGCTGCTGCGCCGGGCCGGCCGCACCGGCGACCCGGCCGCCTGCGATGTCGTACGCCACGCCGCCCGCCGCATCGGACAGGCCGCCCGGGGTGCCGTCAGCCTGCTCGACGTCAGTCGCGTCGTCCTCGGGGGCGAGGGGCTGCGCGGCATCGAACACATCGTGCGGGAGGAGGTGGACGCGGCCGTCAACAGCACCTCCGTCGCCCGCGCCATCCGCCCCATAGCTGTGGAGCAGAGCGTGATGGGTGACACCGTGGGCGCGGTCGGTGCCGCGTCCCTCGTGCTGCACGGCAACTACACACCCGGCTGGCGCATGCTCACCGACCCCTCCGGCTGACCGCGGGGGAGTCAAGTCCCGCGACGATGGCCGGGCCGGTCGCCGTCACACCTCCCGGTGGTCGATGCCGAGCAGGCTCGCGGCGGCGCGGAAGTCGGCGGTGTGGTGGCCGACGGTCAGGGCCCAGTGGTGGCCGACGCCCGTGGCGCTCCACGCGTCGACCCACTCGCCCGGATCACGGCCGAAGTCGACGCGGCTGGTGGTGTTGCCGATCTCCAGCAGGGGGCCCGGTACGACGGTGCCCTCGGACGTGATGAAGGAGAGGCTGCCGTCGGCGTCCTGGCCGAGCCCGACAAGGGTGACCGGCCCGTGCTGGACGTCGAACTCCACGCTGACGCCCCAGCCGCGCTTGCCGTGGTAGACACCCAGCCCCCGCAGCAGCGGGTCACGGGCGCTGACGGCGAGGTGGGCGGGCCCGTCATGGCCCATCTCCACCACGCCGTCCTCGAAGTCCAGGGCCTGGATCTCGGTGAAGGAGCCCCCGGCGCCGATGCTCTGGGTGGCCAACTGGGCGACACTGGCGCGCAGTTCGTACTCGCCGGCCGCGGGCACACCCCGGGCGGTGAGCAGCGAGGCGCCCAGGATCATGCCGGCGCCGAGCCGTTCGTGCAGTTCGCCGTCGAGGCCGCGGTGGTAGTATGCCAGCGTGTCGAGGCCGAAGTCCTCGACGAGCCGGTCCAGGGCCACCGAAACGGTCGCCCCCCACGCGAAGTCCTCGTCCGCCACACTGTCGTCGACGGCGAAGATCCGGCGTGCCAGAGCCATGCGGTCCCGGGTCTCCTCCTCGGTCACCTTCTCCACCCGGTGCCGCAGGTCGTCGAACTCCAGCACCTCGACATGAGAGCCGAACGTCGCCGGAAGCAACGTCAGATCGGTCGACACGTCGAGCATGCCGGGATACAGATGCCCCATCAGACCGTGGCGTCCGTGCCGCAGTGCCGCCCGGACGTGCGCGGCCCGGACCCACTGCTCGATGCGCCGCCAGGCCGACTCCTGGCGCAGCCAGCCCGAGACCGACCGGAAGGGGATGCCGGCTCGGCGGAAGACGTTGCCGACCTCCGGCACGGGGCACTGACCGCAGTACGCCAGCCAGGCACCCGTGTCGAAGGTGGCGTGGTCCATCCGTTCGGACGGCTGGAGGTCGATGACCAGGACGGGAGTGTGCGAGCGCCGGGCGATCGGCAGCACCATCGACGAGGTCAGATAGGTCGTCAGAAACAGCACGATCAGGTCGCAGTCCGCCCGGCGGAGCTCCTCGGCGGCGAGGGCCCCTTCCTCGGCGTCGGAGATGAAGCCGACGTCGGTCACCTCCGCGTCCAGTCGCCGCAACCGCTCGGTGACGTACCGGGCCGACTCCCTCAACTGCGGCAGCAGCTCCGGGAACTGTGGCCAGTAGGTGCCGAGCCCGCCGGCGACCAGTCCGATCCGGGTACGGCGGCGGGGGACCGGGGGGAGCAACTCGCTCAGGGCGGCGGCGCGGTCCGCGGCCACGGTGGTGGGTTCGGTCGTTGCCATGGTCGGTGCTCCTTCGCAGGTCCGGTTCGCATTCAGGGGTCCTTGTGAAAGGACCCCTCAGGCCCGGGTGGCTCCCAGGCCCGCCGGGGCGTCGGCGGCGTCAGGGGAACGCCGGATGAGGACACGGACGATGTAGACCCCGGCGAACCCCGACGCCGCCATGCACAGGGTGATCGACCAGAGCAGCAGGGACGCGCTGTACTCCATGAGGGCGGGCGTGACGAACGCGACGCCCGCGAAGACCCCTCGCGACAGGGCGTAGGTCAGGCCCTGGGTGGTGCCGCGGGTGTCCGGGGGCAGGGTGAGTTGCGACCACACCTTGTAACTGGCTTCCCCCGCGAAGGGGTTGGAGATCTGGTAGAGCACGAAGAACACGAGCATGCCGACGAGGGCGCCCGCCGTGAGGGAGGCGATGCAGAAGGCGACGACCTGCACGATCGTGAACACGTAGAACAGCCGGTCGCGCCAGGGAGTGTCGGCGAGCCGTACGAAGACGAAGGTCAGCACCAGCGCGATCGGGAGGAAGGCCAGGTTGATCCCGGTGGCCAGGCTCTGCGAGGCGCCGCTGACGGTGACCAGCAGATAGGTGCCGAACTGGCCGAAGGTGTTGGCGCCGATGCCCCAGGTGACGTAGTAGAGGAAGGTCGCGGCCATCGGCAGCAACGCGGCGCGGTTCCACACGTTCTTGAGCGCGGTTCCGCGGGGGACATCCGGATCGGCGTCCTCGGCCTCCGTCGTCTTCGTCGCATCCGTCGACGGCTCGTCGGCCAGCTCCAGACGGGCGCGGAGCTGCCAGGTGAGCAGGGCGGCGACGGCCAGGTGGCCGGTGATGATCCGTGCCCCGGTCATGCCGGTGTCGGACAGGACGTAGCCGAGGAAGATCACGACGATGATGCCCAGCATCCACAGGACCTGGGTGAAGGAGACCAGCCGGGCCCGGCCCTCGGCGGGAGCGGCGTCCGAGACCACGGCCAGGGACGTCGGCAGGTCGGCCCCCGCCGCCAGCCCCGCCACCAGCACGCCGACCAGGAGCACGATGTCGTTCGGCGCCAGCGTGATGACGGCCGCGCCCAGCGCGAAGCAGAGGATGTCCAGGTTGTAGACACGGCGGCGCCCGAACATGTCGGCCAGCCGTCCGCCGACGAGGGAGCCGACGGCGATGCACCCGGTGACGATCGCACTGATCGCGCCGGCCATCCACACGCCCATGTCGTAATGGTCCCGGTAGATGGCCAGGTTGACGGAAATGCTGACGATGAGAGCGGCGTCGAGGTACGAGGCCATGCCGGAGAGGGCCGCGACCTTCCACAGGCGTCGGGGGATGGGCTGTTCCGGGTGATGGGGGACAGTCGAAGTTCTGGCCATGATGCGACTCCGTCGTCGTCCGGGGATCGGCCTTGGTGATCTTCGATCGACCAGCGCCTGTCGCGGCACTAGACCCGGCGGAAGAACACGCGGAAGAGCGGCGGAGGGGGACGTCGCGGCTCTGGGCCGGGCAGGTCGCAGCGACTATAGGGTTCAAAAAACGTTACAACAAGCCCCCGCGCCCACATCCGCCAAGACACGGCACGGATCCTTGTCGGAGTCCCGTGTCTGGTGAGAACGCCGCAGGTCGCCTACGGTAGAAGCGATGTAAAACGTTTTCAGATCCCTGAGGTTGCCCGGGCGCGCACTCGGAAGGACCGCATTCGTGATCTCTCTGGAACTGCGACAGCTCTTCGACGACCCGCCCCGGGGCTTCGGCCCCACCCCGCTGTGGTGGTGGTCGGGCGCGAAGGTCACCAGGGAACGTCTCGCCTGGCAGCTGCGCAGGTTCGCGGACGGTGGCGTCCACAACCTCGTGGTCATCAACCTGGCGCCCGCAGGGCCGACCTTCGGCGCCCGCACGGACGACCCGGTGTGGTTCGGCGAGGAGTGGTGGGCCCGCTTCACCGACGCCTGCCGGATCGCCCAGGAACTCGGCACCCGCCTGTGGTTCTACGACCAGATCGGGTTCTCCGGCGCGAACCTCCAGGGCGCCGTCACCCGCCGGCACCCGCGGGCCGCCGGCCAGGCACTGCGCTCCCGCACGACGTCCGTCCGCGGGGGCACGGTCGGGCTGCGCGGTTCCGAAAGCCCCGTCGCGGCGTACGACCTGACGGGGCGTCGCCTGCCCATGTCCGTGGACGCCGATCCCGGCACCGTCCGGGTCGAGGCCGGGGACGGGACGCGGGTGCGGTTGGTCGTCGCCGTCCCCACCGCGTTCGACTATCTGGACCCGCACGCCGTCGGCCTGCTGCTGGACGCCGTCCACCACGAGTTCGACCGGCGCGTCCCGGAGTACCTGGGCAATGTCGTCGCGGGCAGCTTCCAGGACGAGCTGCCCGGCACCAACTCCTGGAGCCGCCGATTCCCCGAGGAGTTCCGCGCCCGACGCGGCTACGACCTGCTCGACCATCTGCCGGCCCTGTTCACCCCGGCGACCACCCAGGCGGCGAAGGTCCCCGGCGCGACGGGCGCCGACCCCCGCGGAGTGCGCGCCGACTACTACGCGGTCCGCGCCGAACTCACCGAAGAGGCCCTGTTCAGGCCGCTCGCCGCCTGGCACGAAGAACGCGGCATGCTGATCGGAGCCGACCAGAGCAACCCGGCGCGAGCGGGTTTCCCGGCCCAGGCCACCCAGATCTACACGGACTACTTCCGCACCCATCGCTGGTACGGCGCCGCGGGCAGCGACCACCACGGAGACGCCAAGGTCCATTCCTCCATGGCCCACCTGCACGGTCACGAGCGGGTCTGGATCGAGGCGTTCCACTCCTCGGGCTGGGGCGGCACCCTGGAGGACACCTACGACTGGGTGCTGCCGTTCCTGCGCAGTGGCGCCAACCTGTACAACCCGCACGCCAGTTACTTCGGCACCGCGGGCGGCTGGTTCGAGTGGGCGCCGCCGTCCACCGACTGGCGGCAGCCCTACTGGCGGCAGTACCCGGCGTTCTCCCGGGCCGTGGCCCGGATCTGCTCGATCATGTCCTGGGGCACCTACAGCGCCGACGTGGCGGTCCTGCACCCCACCGCCACCATGCAGTCCCTCATCCCGCTGGACGTGCCCGTCCAGCACTTCGGCGACGGCCGTCTCGGCGACGCTCACGCCGACGTCGACGAGACCCAGCGGCACTACCTGGATCTGTGCGGCACGAACAACTGGCTGCGGCCCCGGATCGGCGAACTGGACCGGCGGGGCGTCTGCTTCGACGTCATCGACGACGCCTCGGTGCGGTGCGCCAAGTCCGCCGACGGCGCCCTGCGCGTGAGGGACCAGGCGTACACCACGGTCCTGCTGCCCTCGGCGAGCGTCCTGGAGGAGGAGACGGCGCGCCGGTTGACGGAGCTGCTCGACGTGGGTGGCCGGGTGGTGGTCGTGGGCCGGCCGCCCGAGACGGCCGCCGGGGCGGGCGGTGACGACGCCGTCGTGGTGGCGCTGCTTGACCATCCGCGGCTGGAGCGCGCCGGGGACGCGGCGGCGGGCGCGGCGGCGGTGGCCGCCCCCGCCGGGTACGCGGTGGGCGACGTACCGCTGCTCGTGCGGCGGCAGGGAGACACGGCCGTCGCCCTGGTCACGGGGGCCTTCCCGGACGCGCGCACCGATCCGGCCAACGGCCACCACGAGGTCGACCCCGCGCGCTACGCCCGCGGTTCGTCCGTCACCGTACGTGCCGCGGTGGCGGAGGCCGAGATCTGGAATCCGGCGAGCGGCGCCCGAAGCCCGGCGCGCGTCACCCTCTCCGACGGCCTGTCGACCATCGAGGTGCCGCTGGAAGGCGCCCCCGCCGCTCTCGTCGTATGGCGCGAAGGCACCCCCACGGCCGCGACGACCACGCCGCCCCCCGAGCCCGCGGCGACGATCGACGTCTCGACCGGCTGGGAGGGCCGCCTGGTCCCCACCATGGACAACACCTGGGGCGATCTGGCGTTGCCCGCGGGCGCGTCCGTCGACGAGCCGCAGATCTGGACCATGCGGTGGACCGAGAACCACGGGCCCGACGCACCCGGGGAGCAGGCGCGGGCGACCTACGGCAACCGAGTGTGTGTGCTGCCTCCGGTGCCGTCGGCCCAGGCCCCCGGCCCGTTGGACGCCACCCAGGTCGAGCGGGTCCTGGCCGGGGCGGCGCCCCTGGCGCCCCCGGACGGCGGCTGGCGTGTCTCGCTGTACTCGTCGAGCCGGGGGATGCCGGATCAGGACGGTCTGCTCGGCAACAAGGGGATGGTGGCCGAGGAGTTCGTGCGCGTCCCCGTGCCCGGGAGCGGGACGGTCGCACGGATCCGGTCGATCGTGGTGACGGACCACCGGGGCCCCGCCGATCTGCACATCGGCGCGGCCGCGGTCAAACGGGTCTGGTGGAACGGCGAGCGACTGGACACCGGCTCGGGTTTCCTCGCCTCCGCCCCGGTGCGGGTCACTCGGTCCCACAATGTGCTCGAGTACGAACTGGGGGACGCCGAGGACCGGCCGCGGCTCATCTCGGGTGCCGCCGGCACCCCCCTCGGCAGCTACTTCTGCCTCTGCCGCCCGGACCAGTTCACGCCGCGCCCGCGGTTCATGTGTCTGCCCGACGACGTACGACCGGACGGCGGCGTGACCTACCGCGGCCGGCTGCGCGTCGCCGCCGGTGGCGCGGCGGTGCTGGTCGTGGGTGCCACGGTGGGCGTCACGGTCCTGCTCGACGGCTCGGTCGTGGCCCGGCAGGAGAAGGTGGAGTACTACGAGTCCGACTGGGGCGCGGTGCCGATGTTCTTCCGCCACTCGCTCACCCTCGGCGCGGGCGAGCACGTCCTCGACGTGGTGGCCGACTCCGTCCACGCGCGAGAAGCGGTCTTCGTCGACTGTGTGGTGGGCGCCGAGTCCTCCGCGACCGCTCTGGTCAGCGGCGCCGGGTGGGAGGCCCGGACCGGCGGGTGGCGCGGAGCCACGGTGGAACACGACGGCCGGTGGGGGGAGTTGCAGCACTGCCACGCCGCGGTTCGGCCGCACCCGCTGCCGGACACCGAGTGGCTCACCGGCGCGCCGGAGCTCGGCAGCGCCGTCCTGCTGGTTCGGTCCACCGACGACGTCCGCGAACGCGCGCAGCGCTTCCGTTTCACCGTGCCCGCGGGCACCGTGTCGATGGACCTGCCGCTGGAGCTTCCCGCCCGGGTACGGGTGGGAAGCGGCGCGGAGCAGACGCCCGACGGGCAGACGCTGACACTTCAGGAGCCGCTGTCCGAGCCCACGGAGGTCGAGGTGCTCACCGTCCCCACGGCGGTGTTGCGGGGTGGCTCCGCCTGGCGCGGGCCGGTGCGGGTGCGTACCGTGCCGGCGCCGCTGCCGCTGGGGGACTGGCGCACGCTGGGGCTGGGCGGCTGGAGTGGCGGCGTGACCTACTCGCGGACCCTGGGGGTACCGGCCGGGCCGGACCCGGTGCTGGACCTCGGACGGGTGCGTGGCAGCGTCTCGGTCCTGGTCGACGGCGAACCAGTGGGGGAGGCGTTCTGCGCGCCGTACCGCTTCGAACTCCGCGGCGCCGCCGGGCGTACCGTCCGCGTCGAGGTGACCGTCCACAACACCCTGGCCCCGTACTTCGCCGAGGCCACGCCGACCGCCTGGGCCTTCCCGTCCCAGCTCGGCTCGGGACTGCTGGGGCCCGTGACGCTGCGGATCCCCGGTCCCGCCTGACGGCGAGGCGGGATCAGGTGCCGGAAGGCGGCCGGGTCGAGTCCCGGACGACCAGGTCGGGCGCGAACACCCGTGTCCCGTGGGCGTGTTCCGCGCGCGCCTCGACCTCGTCGAGCAGCATCTCGACGGCCGCCCTGCCGAGTTCCTCCACCGGCTGCCGCACCGTCGTCAGGGTCGTCCCCACGAAGCTCGCGATGTCCAGGTCGCCGTAGCCGACCACCTGCACCTCTTCCGGAATCCGAACGCCCCGCTCGCCCAGGCCGCGGCACAGCCCCGCGGCGAGGAAGTCGTTGGTGCAGAAGACCCCGTCGGGCAGCTCGTCGAGGCGGTGCGCGATCTCCCTGCCGTACGCCACCGTCATCTCCTCGGCGACGACCTGGCCCAGCCTCGCCGTACGCCGGCTGCGTACGGCCTGCCGGGCACCCTGGTAGCGGTCGGCGCACTGCCGGATCCCGCGCTCCCCGTTCACCACGAGGATGTCGCGCGCACCGCGCTGAAGGAGATGCGCCACGGCGATACGGCCTCCGGCGATGTCGTCGACGCAGACGGAGCAGCCGTCCTGGGCCGGCAGCGCACGGTCCGCCAGCACCAGCGGGATCCCGCGCTCGCGCAGCCGCGTCAGCCGGGTGGGATCGGCGCTGAGCGGAACCACCACGGCCCCGACGGCCCGCTGCTCGATCAGCATGGTGAAGTAGCCCTGCTCCCGCTCGGGCGCGTCCCCGCTGTCGCAGAGCACGAGGCTGTAGCCGTGCTCGTACGCCGCGTCCGCGGCACCGCGTGCGATGCGGGAGTAGAACGAGTTGGCCACGTCGGGCAGCACCAGCCCGATCGAGGAGGAGTGCCCGGTCCGCAGTCCGGCGGCTCCCGGGTGGGGGACGTAGTCGAGCGCGGCGACCACGTCCCGGACCCGTTCGGCGGTGCGGGCGTTGACACGCTCGGGCCGGTTGAGGACGTTCGACACCGTGGACACCGAGACCCCCGCGGCGGCGGCGACGTCCTGGATACGGGCGGGGCGAAGCGGAACGGCGTCCACCCCCCTTGCTGCGGCAGCCGTGCGACCAGGCACGACGCGGTCCTCAATGGGCGCCGTCAGTCTACCCCGACCATCAGTAAATCGTTTTTCGGGAGGTGGTGGTCGCCGCGGGGTGAAGGGATCACGCCTTCGCTCGGCCCCCTGGCATGAGCCGCTTGAGGAGAGGCCAGACCAGCAGCAACACGATCACCGCGTACACGGTCACCGCGAAGGGCGTGTCCACCAGCCCCGACACGCTGCCGTCGCTGATCTGCAGGGCCCGCCGCAGCTGTTGTTCGGCGTTCGGGCCGAGGATGACGCCGATGACGGCGGGCAGGATCGGCAGGCCGTAGCGCCGCATCCCGAAGCCGATCAGGCCGATGACCAGAAGGATCACCAGGTCGACGACCTCACCACCGACCGCGTACGCGCCGACCGCCGCGAAGAACATGATCCCGGCGTAGAGGTACGGTCGCGGGATCCGCAGCAGCTTGGCCCACACCGGAGCCAGCGGCAGGTTGAGCGCGAGCAGCAGCACCATGCCGACGAAGAGCGACGCGATCAGACCCCACACCAGGTCCGGTTCGCGTTCGAACAGGAGCGGGCCCGGCTGGATGCCGTACTGCTGGAAGGCTGCCAGCATGACCGCCGCGACCGCCGTGGTGGGCAGCCCGAGAGTCAGCATCGACACCAGCGTGCCCGCGGCCGAGGCCGACGCGGCCGACTCCGGCCCGGCCACGCCCTCGATCGCGCCCTTGCGGCCCCAGTCGTCCGGGTGCTTCGACAGACGTTTCTCCGTGACGTACGACAGGAAGGTGGGGATCTCGGCGCCGCCCGCCGGGATCGCGCCGAACGGGAAACCGATGAACGGGCCCCGCAGCCACGACTTCCAGGTCCGCCGCACATCGTCCCGGCCGAGCCACGGGCGGCCCACCGGGATCGGCTCGGCGGGCAGACGCCGCAGATGGGCGGCGACCCACAGGGCCTCACCGATCGCGAAGAGGCCGACCGCGACGATCACCACGTCGATGCCGTCGGCGAGTTGCAGGGAACCGAAGGTCAGACGCTGCTGGCCGGTCATCTGGTCCAAACCCACCAGACCCAGCGTGAGACCGATGAGCAGGGACGCGAGACCGCGGATGCGGGACGAACCCAGCACGGACGTCACCGCGATGAACGCCAGCACCATGATGGCGAAGTAGTCCGGCGCGCCGATGTCCACCGCCAGGTCGGCGACCGTCGGGGCGAGCGCGACCAGCAGGAGGGTGCCGATCAGACCGCCCGCGAAGTGGCCGACGGCGGCCGCCGCGAGCGCCTGCGCGCCACGCCCCGACTTGGCCATCGGGTTGCCCTCCATGGCCGCGACCACGGCGGCGCTCTCACCGGGGGTGTTGAGCAGGATCGAGGTGGTCGAGCCACCGAACATCGCCCCGTAGTAGATGCCCGCGAACATGATGAACGCACCGGTCGGGTCGAGTCCGTAGGTCACCGGCAGCAGGAGCGCGACCGCCATCGCGGGCCCGATGCCCGGCAGCACGCCGATGGCGGTGCCCAGCAGCACACCGACGGCGGCCCACAGCAGGTTGATCGGGGTCAGGGCCGTACCGAAGCCGTCCATCAGGGAGTTGAGGGTGTTCATCTCACAGCACTCCCATCAGCGGGCCGCCGGGCAGCGGCACTCCCAGCAGGTTGTTGAAGACGGCGTAGGTGACGAGGGAGAGGACGGCCGCGATGAGCGGGTCCCGGTCGAGGCGGCGGCTGCCGAGCGCGAAGGCCGCTCCCCAGAAGAGCAGCGCGCCCGCGATGGGAAAGCCGACGGGTTCGATGAGGACGGCCGCGCCGAGGAACACCCCGGTGAGCAGCAGCACCGTGCGCCAGTCGGCGGGTTCGGACAGGTCGATGTCCTCGCCGGTCTCGGCCTGGCCGCGGCCCCCGCGCAGCACGTCGACGGCGAGCAGGGCGGCGATGACGAGCAGCCCGCCGCCGACGACGACCGGTACCGTCTTCGGCCCGACGGGCCCGCGCTGGGTGATGTCGACGTCCATGGTGAGCGCGTCGGTCAGGACCAGGACGCCGAGCGCCAACAGCAGTACACAGACACCGAGTTCGGAGTGCTCACCCAGCCAGGACCGGCGTTGCGCCGACTCGGCCTCGGGGATGTCGGTCCGCGTCGTCACAGGCCCAGCTCCTTCAGCACCGAAACCACGCGCTTGTCCTGGGCGTCCAGGAAGTCGCCGAACTTCTCGCCGGTCAGGAAGGCGTCGTCCCAGCCGTTCTGCTGAAGGGACTTCCGCCACTCGGGGGAGTCGTGCAACTTCTCCACCAGGCGTACGAGTTTGTCGCGCTCGGCGCCGGACAGGCCGGGCGGAGCCACGATGCCGCGCCAGTTGGTGAAGTCGACGTCGTAGCCGGACTCCTTGAGGGTGGGCGCCGTGTCGAGCTCGTCGACCCTTTCGGGGCCGGTGACCGCGAGCACCCGCAGCTCGCCCGCCTTGATCTGGTCGAGGTACTCGCCGACGCCGGACACCCCGAAGGCGACCTTGTCGCCGAGGATCGAGGCGAGCAGCTCACCACCGCCGTCGAAGGGGATGTAGTTGACGTCCTTCGGCGCGATGTCGGCGGCCTTCGCCATCAGCATCGGCGCGAGATGGTCCGGCCCGCCGGGCGAGGAACCGCCGCCCACCGGGAGTTTGCCGGGTTTCGCCCGCCACCCGTCGATCAGCTCGTCGATGGTCCGGTACGGGGAGTCCTTCGCGACCACGACGACGTCCTGCTCCTCGGTGAGCCGGGCGATCGGGGTGGTGTCGTCGAGCGTCCTGGGGGCGTGGTTGGAGCGGGCCGCGCCCACCACGCCGAGACCCATCGACATGGCGAGCTTGCCGTTGCCGTGCTCGCTCACCAGGCGGCTGAGCCCCACGGTGCCGCCGGCGCCGGGCAGGTTGAACACCTCGATGTTGTGCGTGAGCCCGGCGTCCTCGGCGTTCTTCGCGGCCGTGCGGGCCGTGATGTCGTAGCCGCCGCCGGGCGTGTTGGGGACCATGAGGCGCAGGCCCGGGATCTGGGTGCCCGTCGTGGAGTCGCTGCCGCTGGTGAGCAGCGGAGGCCCGACGAGCACGAGCACGGCGGCTCCGAGCAGTGCGAGGGGGGTGCGCGAGCGCACGAGTGCCACCACCTGTCGGTACGTCGGTGAGGAACGGGGGAGCCCTGTGGGGAGGGTGACGTGGGCCACATGGTGCCCGTACGTCGAGGGGCCTGTCTGCGTTCCGGAACCAACGGAGCTTGTGGTCTTTTCGGTCACGACGTCGGATCGGTGGGTACCGCTCTGTTCCCTTGATCCTTCGCCGGTCTCTTTCGCTGGCCGCAGGTGAGCGCCATGATGGGTGGCCGGTCACCCTCGCGCCCCGGCCCAAGAGCGGCCGACCGTCGTACCGGCACGAGAGATTGAGTCCGTCGTGGTCGCCTCCTTCCGTCGCCAGACCCTCGCGGGGGAGATGCTGGTCCTCCAGCTCGCCATCGTCGTGGTGGTGCTGCTGGCGGTCGCCGCCGTCTCGCTGGCCCAGTCGGAGGCGACGTTCAACCGTGTCGAGGGCCGCCGGGTGGGCGCGCTGGCCGAGCAACTCGCCGCCACGCCTCTCGTCCGCAGCCAGCTGGTGGGGCCCGCCCCGCAGGAGGCCCTGGCTCCGCTGGTGAACTCCACGCAGACACAGTCCCAGGTCACCTCGGTGACGGTGGCGGACGCGGACGGCCGGATCGTCAGCTCCACGAACCCCACGGCGATCGGCGACCGGCTGCCGCTGGGCGAGGGCGCCGCCGAGGGCCGGGGCTGGTCCGGCCCGCTGACCCTGGATGACAGCCGTGAACTCGTCGCGCAGGTGCCGGTGCTCGGCGCGACCAGGGAGAACCTCGGGCGGCACCTGGGCACCGTGATGATCGGCGAAGCCGACCCGACGGTGTGGCAGCGACTCAGCGGAGCGTCCTCGTACCTGCTCGCCTATCTCGGCATCGCCAGCGGCCTCGGCCTGGCCGGCTCATGGCTGCTGGCCCGGCGCGTCAAACGGCAGACCCTCGGCCTGGAGCCGCGCGAGATCGCCGGCCTCGCCGAGCACCGTGAGGCGATGCTGTACGGGCTCGCCGAGGGAGTGATCGCCCTGGACCCGCAGCACCGGCTCACCCTCGTCAACGACATGGGCCGGCGGCTGCTCGACCTGCCCGACGACTGCGAGGGCCACAGCCTGGCCGAACTCGGCGTCGAGGGAAGGCTGCGGGACGTCCTGGTGGGTGACCGGGAGGGCGCGGGTGGCCGCCGTGACGAGGTCGTGGTCCGTCACGGCAGGGTGCTGGTGATGAACCGGATGACGGTCACCAAGGACGGCCGCCCGCTCGGCTCGGTCACCACGCTGCGGGACCGTACCGAACTCGCCCGGCTGGAGCGGGAGATCGGTTCCTTCCGCAGCTCCTCCGAACTGCTGCGCGCCCAGGCCCACGAGTTCGCCAACCAGCTGCACACCATCTCGGGGCTGATCCAGATCGGCGAACAGGACGAAGTCGTGCGCTACATCCGCGCGTTGAACCAGCGACGGCAGTCCCTGGACGTCACCCTCAGCCGCCGGGTCCGGGACACCGCGGTCGCCGCCCTCCTCATGGCGAAGTCGTCGCTGGCCGCCGAACGGAAGGTCAGCCTGCGGATCTCGGACAGCACCGCCCTCGACCGGCTTGCCCCGAAGGACGCCGCCGACGTGGCGACCGTGGTGGGAAACCTCGTCGACAACGCGGTGGACGCCGCGTCCGCCGCCGCCGTGCGTGAACCCGACGACCGCGAGGCCTGGGTCGAGGTGGAACTGCGGCAGGACGCCTCCAGTGTGGAGATCGTGGTCCGTGACTCCGGGCCGGGCGTCGCACCGCAACTCGCCCGGGAGGTGTTCTCGCACGGCTTCACCACCAAGGCCGCCCAGGAGGGCGAGCGTGGCATCGGTCTGGCGCTCACCCGTCTGGTCTGCGAGCGTCACGGGGGTGAGATCTCGGTGACCAACACCCCGGACGGGGCCATGTTCACCGCACGCATGACCGTCGACCACCTCACCGACGCGGTGACGGAAGGAGCGAGGGGATGAACGGGGCGCCCGGCGGGCCCGACACGACGGCCACGACTGCCACCTCCGACGCGGTGACCAGGTCCGACCCGTCAGCCACGTCCGACACGATCGACGTGCTCGTGGTCGACGACGACTTCATGGTGGCCAGGGTCCACCGCACCTTCGTGGAACGCGTCGCACCGTTCCGCGTCGTGGGTGTCGCCCACACCGGGGAACAGGCCGCCCGGGCCGTCGACGAACTGCGCCCCGACCTCGTCCTGCTCGACCTGTACCTGCCGGACATCTCCGGCCTGGACCTCATTCCCCGGCTGCGCGCCGCCGGGCACGACTGCGACGTCATGGTCATCAGCGCCGCAAGGGAAGCCGACTCGGTCCGCGGTGCCGTTCGCAACGGCGTCGTCGACTACCTCCTCAAGCCGTTCGAGTTCGAGGAACTGCGTGCCCGGCTGGAGCGCTACGCCCACCAGCGCGGCCGTCTGCTCGCCGCCGTCGTGCGCGGCCAGGCCGACGTGGACCGGGTGCTGGCCGGCGCGAGCGGGCCGGCGTCCACGGCCGGCACGCTGCCCAAGGGCATGAGCGTGGAGACCGCCGAGCTGGTCGAACGCGCGCTGCGCGGCACCGAGGGCACCCTGTCCGCCGCCGAGTGCGCGACCTCGGTCGGTGTCTCCCGGGTCAGTGCCCGCCGCTACCTGGAGTACTTCCACACCATCGGCAGCGCCGAGGTGTCCCTGCGCTACGGGGTCACCGGGCGACCGGAACGCCGCTACCGGTTCCGCGGACAGCCGACGCGTCTGCGCCCGGCCCAGCCGTGACCTGCGGCCGCCGGGGTCCGCTGATCACCAGGGGGTGTCCGCGCGGTCCCGCCCGCCCCGCGACGCCCGGCACGCCGAGAGCACGCACCGGACGCCGCGACTCTTCGGACGCGCCCTGGCGGCACGGGAGGGTGTGCCGACCGCACCCCGGGGGCGTAGCGTCCTCGTAGGGGCGAATCGTCCCGGTGACGCTGGAGGTGCCTCGTGACGAGCGAGGATGGTCCGGCCACCGGCAGCGGTGAGCTGGATGCCGAGTTCGCGGAGACCGTGCGACGGACCGGTGCGTCCGTCGGCGCGCTCTACCTGCTCGCCCCGGACCAGCAGTCGTTGTCCTTGGACCTGCTGTACGGGGCGCCCGCCGAGTTCGCGACACCGTGGACGACCGTACCGATCGCCGCTCCGGCCCCGGTGGCGGTCGCGGCCCGGGAGGACCGCCTGGTGTGGGTGGGCAGTCAGGAGGAGATGAGCCGCTCCTACCCGCGCACCGCCATGGTGCTGCCCTACCCGTTGGCGTTGGTCGCCGCGCCGGTCACCGGCGCCCGGCGATGGGGTGCGCTGCTGCTGATGTGGCCGGCCGCCAGACCGCCGTACATGACCGGACGGGAGCGGGGACACATCGCGTCCAGCTGCCGGCGCCTGGCCCGGCTGCTGGAGGAAGCCGTCGAGCACGGCAGGCCACCGGTCGGCGACGACGGGCCCCGCGTGGTCACCGGAGCAGGCCGCCGCTCCGCGAATCCCACCACGGCCGTCGTCGACTTCGTGGAGCGCCTGCCCGGCGGAAGCTGCGCCGTGGACCTGGAGGGGCGCTTCACCTACCTCAGCTCCGGTGCCTGTGACCTCCTGGGCAGCGAACCCGACCGGCTGCTGGGGACCCTGCCGTGGCAGTCGCTGCGCTGGCTCGACGAACCCACCTACGAGGACCGCTACCGTGCCGCGGTGATCACCCGTGAGCCCGTTTCGTTCACGGCGTGCCGGCCGCCGGACCGCTGGCTGGAGTTCCACCTCTACCCGGACGCCAGCGGCATCAGCGTCCGTATCGTGCCCAGCGGTGCGCAGACCCCGCCCGTGCCGGCGGCCCGCCTCTCCGCCCGCACCGCGGCCCCGGCCCGCGCGGGACAGCTCTACCAGCTCACCCACCTGGCCGCCGCGCTGACCGAGGTCGTCGGCGTCCAGGACGTCATCGCTTTGGTCGCCGAGCAGATCATGCCCGCCTTCGGCGCCCAGGGCCTGGTGATGTCCACCGCGGACGCCGGCCGGCTGCGGATCACCGGCTACCGCGGCTACACCCCGGACACCATCGAGCGTCTCGACAACCTCTCCCTCGACACCGACTTCACACCCGCCGGTCGCGCCCTGGACACCGGCGCGCCCGCGTTCTTCCCCGACCCGGAGGAGATGCGCCGCGTCTATCCCGAGGCGGCACAGACCAGCGGCAAGCAGGCCTGGGCCTTCCTGCCGCTGATCATCTCCGGCCGGCCGGTGGGCTGCTGCGTCCTGTCCTACGACGCCCCCCACCCGTTCCCGGCCGAGGAACGCGCCGTCCTGACATCGCTCGCCGGGCTCATCGCGCAGGCCCTCGACCGCGCCCGCCTGTACGACACCAAACACGAGCTCGCGCACGGCCTCCAGCAGGCACTGCTTCCGCGGAACCTTCCCCAGGTCACCGGCTGGCGAGTCGCCGCCCGCTACCTGCCCGCCACCCGCGGCATGGACATCGGCGGGGACTTCTACGACCTGATCGGGCTCGGCGACACCGCGGCGGCGGCCGTCATCGGCGACGTGCAGGGCCACAACGCGGCCGCCGCCGCGCTGATGGGCCAGGTCCGCACCGGTGTCCACGCCCACGCGACCCTCGGCACGGCTCCCGACCAGGTCCTCTGCGGAACCAACCGGCTCCTGACCGATCTCGGCCACGACCTGTTCACCAGCTGCCTCTACGCCCACCTCGACTTCACCCGCGGGCGCGTGACCCTGGCCAGCGCCGGCCATCCGCCGCCGCTCCTGCGCCTGCCCGACGGCGACACCCGGCCGGTCGACGTCCCGCCCGGCCCGCTCCTGGGAATCGACCCCGACGCTGTTTTCCCCCTGACCGAGATCCCCCTCACCCCGGGGCTGATGCTCGCCCTCTACACCGACGGACTCGTCGAGACACCGGACGTCGACCTCGACGACGCCATCGCCGACCTCGCACACCGGCTCGCCCGCGCCGACGACCGGGACCTGGACCTGCTCGTGGACGGGCTACTGGAAGAGGCCCGTGCGACCGGACAGCGCAGGGACGACATCGCGCTCCTCCTGCTGCACCACGAGCCGGGCCCCTGAGAGCGACGGTGAGGCGTCCGGTGACACACGGACCGGGACCGTGCGCGAGCGCCGGTTCCGGTACGCGGTGGTCCAGCGGATCGCTGGTGGGTCAGGTGGACGTCGGGGCACCGCCATCGTCGGCCGTGTCCCCGGTGTCGGTGTCCCCGGTTTCGGGGTGCTGGAAGGTCTGCGTGATCTGCCGCAGACGCAGCCGCTCCAGGGTGTCCCGCTGGCGTTGGGCCCGTTCGAGCAGGTTGTCGAGCCGACCGCGGTCGAGCCGGTGGTCGGTGTCGGCCAGGCGGCGCAGGGTGCGCCAGCCGGCGGCCTTCCCTTCCACGCCCAGACGGAGCAGCTCCAGCTCCACCATGGGGGCGAGCGGCGAGCGGCGGACGATCCGGCCGTTGGCCTTGAGCCGGCCCGCCCGCTCGGCCAGATGACCGGCGGCGATCTTGTGGCGGCGTACGGGGACGTCGAGTCCGCGCATGATCTCCAACAGGCCGGCCCGGTCCTCGGCGATCTCGTCGACGATCGGTCGCAGGGCGTCCGCGAGCTCCGGGTCCCGTTCGGACTCGGCCTTGGTCAGCATCCGTGCCCGGTCCACGCCGAGCACGGCTCCGGCGAGGTGATCATTGAGGTAGACACCGAGCAGATCGGTGTCGGTCTGGTTCGTGATGTCGCTGTCGTCCATCGTGCCTCTCCCTTCGCGATCGGCGGCGCGGCGGTGACGCCCCGCGGGCCGCCGAGTACCCGAGACGCGGTGCCGAGTACCCCGAAAGGCCTGGTCACACTCCATGGGAGGGTGGTCTGCGCCGGTTCACGCGAACCCGCGTCGGCGGGGGACGACGTCAGTGATTCGGCAGCCAGGCGCTGAGGGCGTCGATGAGGCGATCGAGGGCGGGCTGGGAGGTGGACCGGTCGGTGATGACCGTGCGGCCGTTGAACTGCAGGGCGTACTGGAACTTGTCGGCGGCCCCCCTGTCGATCGTGAACGCGGGGATCTCGGCGAGCGCCGGATCGCCGAGCAGCGTGCGGAGCTTCGCGAACTGGGCTGCGCTGGTGCGGTGCACCGCCGGCTTACCCTTGTCGTCGGCGGTGACGGTGCCGTCGCCGCGGAGGATCACTTCCTGACGGACACCGGCGAAGCCGCCGCTGACCGTCAGCGTCACCAGCTTCTGCTCCGGCCCGGTGACGGGCGACGGGCGGCTCCCCGAGGTGGAAGCGGAAGCCGAGGCCGCGGCTGAGGGTGACGCCGGCTCGGAGGCCGAGGGCGAGTCGGCCGACGGCGAGGCGGAAGCCGTCGACCTGCCGTCCGCCGTGCCCGTCGGCCCCGCCGCACGCCCGTCGCCTCCTGAGGAGCAGCCGACCAGCCCCAGCAGACACACCGCGAACATCACGGCCGCCGCCTCACCGGTCGTCCTCATGCCTCTACCGCGACCAGATCCGCTGCCGCCACCCCTGCGCACGCCCCTGCCGAGCACCCCACCGCCCCCGCCCGTAGATCGCCTCCACTGGACTGTCTGTACCACGAAAGCGCCCTTTCAGTCCCCTGGGCGTCCAGCTCCCGACGACGTCAGTCGGCGCGGGTGCCGGCAACGTCACCGCCCCGACCCCGTACCCGCGGTCCGCCGGAACGCCCACTCGGTCCCCGGCTCCACCACGAACCGGAAGACCCACCGGACGGGCGGAGTGCACAGCACGGTCACCACGGTGGCGGCCACCGCGGTGACCAGGATCTCGCCGAGCGGCCGGTGGACCCAGGCGGGCTCGTACCAGCCCCAGAACTTCGCGCCCTGGGCGACGAAGCCGTGCAGCAGATAGCCGTAGAGGGTGCCCGCGCCCAAGGCGGTGAACCAGGTGCGCCGACCCGGTACCAAGGAGAGGAAACACCCGACCAGGAGCAGGGAGCATCCGAAGAGCGCCAGGGTCATCACCGGCCCGTACCAGGCGGGCGCGCCCAGTTCGACGGCGCTGTCGTCGTGGAAGAACCAGCCGGCGGTCATCCGCGGCGCCGCCCAGTAGGCCATGGCGAGCCCGCCCGCGAACACCGCAACCGCCAGCAGACGCACTCCTCGACGGCGCACCATCCGGAAGTGCTCCGGCTTCAGGCACAGGCCCAGCACGAAGTACGGCAGGAACTGCAGGATGCGCTGAAGGGCGAGGTCGTCGCCGATGGGCGACAGGGTGGCCAGCGCGGCCACGGCGAGCGCGAGGGGGAGCGGCCACCGCACCGTCCGCCACAGGGGAGTGGTCAGACGCCAGATGAACAGCGCGGCCAGGAACCAGGTCAGATACAGCGGATCGAGCAGGCTGATCGCCCGGTCGGGCGACTGGTCGGTCCACCGGGTGTACAGGGTGTAGGCCGTCTCGAAGACGACGTAGGGCACGACCAGTTGTGTCACCAGCCGCTTGATCCGTTCCGGAGTGGCGTCGAAACTCCGGGAGAAGTAGCCGGAGATGACGATGAACGCCGGCATGTGGAAGGTGTACACCAGCATGTAGAGCGCGGACGCGGCTCTGCTGCCGTCTCGCAGTGGCTCCCACGCGTGCCCGGCCGCGACCAGCACGATGGTCAGGTACTTGGCGTTGTCGAAGAACGCGTCGCGCTGCTTGGCCTTCTCAGGCGCGGCCGGGGCCGAAGCCGTCGCTCCGGGCTGCGGCGGCGGGCTCTGCGAAGGTGCGGTGCCGGTGCCGACCGGAGTGACGGTCGTGGTGTCACGGTGAGACATCCCGAGCGCTTGACCGACTCGGGATGTCTCAAACCTCTCCGGATGAAGGCATGGCACATGTCACAGTCGGTCGGCGTCAACGCTCACCGGTCGGGGATTGGGTCCGCGCGGAGCCGGGCCCGCTCGACGAACGCAAGGTGCCGACCGTCCGCAGCAGCCGGTCGGCCGGGTCGCGCAGCGCGGGATGGGCCAGCACCGTGTTCCGCAGGCCCCGCACCGGCCTGCGCCACAGCCGGTGCGCCGCCGCCACCGGATGGCGGCGGCTCGCGAACCCCTCACCCACCCGCAGGTCGCGGGTCTTGAGCCACTCCTTGTACTCCTTCTCGCCGCGCCCCATGTCCATCAGCCGCACACCGTGCCGGGCCGCCGCCTCGGCCAGCCGCAGGTGCATGATCAATCCGGGTGAGTAGTACCGCAGTTCGGGGTCGTACGCGGTGAACCAGGCCGCGAACACCGTGCTCGACGTCGGGCCGAAGTGGGCGGCCACCGGCCGGTCACCGGCGTACAGCACGGACAGCACACCGGTGAAGTGCTCCTCGCGGACATGGAACAGATGGTTCGTCAGATCGACGATCCACGGCCGGGCGAAGCGGTCCATCCGTCCCGTCCTGCGGTACTGGGCGGACTTCCATCGCATCAGCGTCCGCAGTGCCGCCGGGTCGCGTTCGTCGTAGACGAACCGCACCTCGCCCACGTCACGGCCCAGTCGGCGCTCCTTCTTCAACGTGGTCTTGGCCAGTCCGGGGTAGGTGCCCCGCAGCCACGCCGGGTAGTCGCCGTCACCCGGCTTCAGGTCGATCACCGGCGACGCGAACGTCCCCGTGACATGTCGGCCGAACGGTTTCTGCTCCTCGACGAGATGGTCGAACTCGAAGATGGACAGCCCGCAGGCGCGCAGCAGGTCGTCGGAGTCCCAGGTGACCCCTGGACGGTGCACCAGGGCCTGGCAGTCGGAGAGCCCCAGTGCGATGGCCCGGCCCACCCCCAGGGCACCCCGCTCGAACGGCAGGAAGCCCACCGCCTCGCCGCCCTCACGCAGGACCGCCACCCGGGCCCCGCCCCGATGTCTGCCGACCCCGATCGCGAACTCCGGCGCGAGGAACGGGTTCGCGTACTCCGGAGACTCGTCCATGGCCCGGTGCCAGGCCCCGCGCAGCGAGGCGTCGAGTTCACCGGTTCTGTGGACGGTGATGTCCAGTCTGCTCATGGTCCGCATGCGCGACCGCTCCCCCCGGAAAGGCCGAACTGTTCGGCGAGATCAAACGTCGCGAAACAGTACGCACGCTGTCAAGGTGTCTGCCGCAACGGGTGATCCGGGTCTGCTGTGAGCCTCGCCGATCACGCCACACGCGGACAGTGCCGTGGCTACACTCGCGCCCCATGCGCAACAACAGCCCGCTCAGGCAGTGCAAGTGGAAGACCACCTCCCCCCTCCTCCCGTGTTCGGGCGCTCCAGGAGGAAGGAGAAACGCCCTGCTGCTGCACGGCACCCGGGCCCTGCACGGGGCGTCTCCCGGGAAGGGGGCCGATATTCCGTGAGGGCCCGGCACAAGCAGTCCCGCGACCCGCGCGCCCACTGGCTGTTACTGATCCTCGTCCTCCCCGCGATGTTCGCGGCCCTGCTCTTCGAGGGCTGGACCGACCACGAGGTCGACGCCGCGAAGACGCGTTCCCCCTGCACCTCACCCGCGCCGGACGCGGTCACCGCCGGAAACGGCCCGGTGATCGGGATCAACCGTGACGGGATACAGACCGCGTCCATGCCCGCCCGCACCGTCGCCCTCACCTTCGACGGCGGCCCCGACCCGGTGTGGACCCCGCGCCTGCTCGACCTGCTGCGCCGCCATCGCGCGCACGCCACCTTCTTCCTCTACGGTGCCCAGGCGGCCCGCCATCCGGATCTGGTCCGGCGCATCCGCGCCGAGGGCCACGAGATCGGCTCGAACACCTACACCGGCGCCGTCCTCGGCGAGGCCTCACCCGCCCGCTTCGCCACCGAACTCGACCTGACCCAGGCCGCGTTGGCGGGCACCGCGAACCTGCACACCACGCTGCTGCGGATGCCGCGCACCACCTCCCCGGACACCCTGTGCGGCCGGGAGTGGCAGGCGGCCCGACAGGCCACCGCCCGCGGCTATGTCCTGGTCACCGCCGACAAGGCCGCCCGCAAGCCGGCGCAGGGACTGGTCCGGCAGTTCAGCCAGACCCAGACCGCCTACCGGGAGACCCGAAAACTCCTCGCCGACCGCAGCGTCGACCGTTTCACCACCGTGACCGACGGACTCGACCTCACCCCGTACACCCCGGTGTCGGCCCTCGCCCGCTGGCAGGGCACCGCCCTGATCTGGGGCACCGGCCTCGGGCGCGCCTTCTCGCAGGCCATGACGTGGGTCCTCGGGATCGCGGGCGCGCTCGGCGTCCTGCGCCTGGCCCTGCTGGTGCTGTTCGCCCGCGCCCACGTCCGCCGACTGGAGCGCTTCACACCCGGCGCGCCGTGGATGTGGGAGGTGATCGAACCGGTGACGGTGCTGGTCCCCGCGTACAACGAGGAGGCCGGCATCGCCTCGACGGTGCTCTCGCTCCTCGGATCCACCCACCGTGACCTGCAGATCCTCGTGATCGACGACGGCTCGACTGACCGTACGGCCGAGATCGCCGCGGGGATCGGCGACCCGCGGGTGGAGGTGATCCGGACGCCCAATGGGGGCAAGGCCGCGGCGCTCAACACCGGTCTGGCGCACACCCGGCACGACATCGTGGTCATGGTCGACGCCGACACCGTCTTCGAGCCCGACGCCGTGCACCGGCTGGTGCAGCCGCTGGCCCATCCCGCCGTCGGCGCGGTCAGCGGCAACACCAAGGTCGGCAACCGGAGCGGGCTGCTCGCGAAGTGGCAGCATCTGGAGTACTGCTTCGGCTTCAACCTCGACCGGCGGATGTTCGAGGTGCTGGAGTGCATGACGACCGTTCCCGGCGCCATCGGGGCCTTCCGCAGGGACGCGCTGATGGGTGTCGGCGGGATCAGCGAGGACACCCTCGCCGAGGACACCGACCTCACGATGGCCCTGTGGCGGGCGGGCTGGCGGGTGCTCTACGAGGAGTCCGCCGTCGCCTGGACCGAAGTGCCCACCTCACTGCGGCAGTTGTGGCGCCAGCGCTACCGCTGGTGCTACGGGACCATCCAGGCGATGGGCAAGCACCGGGGCGCCGTCCTGGGTGTGGGCACGGCCGGACGCTTCGGCCGTCGCGGCCTGACCTACCTCGCGCTCTTCCAGGTCGTCCTGCCGCTGCTCGCACCGGTCATCGACGTCTACGCCCTGTACGGCGTGCTGTTCCTCGACCCGCTGCGGTCGGCCGGCGTCTGGTTCGCCTTCCTCGGCGTCCAACTGGTCTGCGCGGCTTACGCGTTGAGACTGGACGGCGAGCGCAGGCGGACACTGTGGTCGATGCCGCTGCAGATCTTCGTCTACCGGCAGCTGATGTATCTGGTGGTCTTCCAGTCCGTGGTCGCCCTGCTCCTCGGCAGCCGGCTGAAGTGGCAGCGGATGAAGCGTTCCGGCACGGCGGCTGAACAGATCGGAGGCCCCGCGCCGTACAAGAGCGTGCCGACGAGGTGATCCCGACGCTCCGAGGGAGACGAGGTGATCCCGACGCTCCGAACGACTGGACACGCCGATGGACGACTGGACCGACCACCGGGCGGGTGACGACGACCCGCTCGACGGCGCGATCGCTGGCCTGACCGGGCCGGTACGCGTCAACACGGGCCGGGTGCTGCCGTACGCGCCCCCGCCCTCGACGCGTACCGCACCGCTGCCCGGCATGCCCTCGCCCGCCCCGCCGGGCCGTACCGGCGGGGCGGGCACCCGCGATCAACCGGAGCGGGGAAGCAGAATGCCCAGAGCCCGCCGCTCCGGGCGCCGCCGGGCGGTGCGGGCGACGGTCGTCCTGCTCTGCGGTCTGCTCGCCGCCTGCGCCGGAACGTACATGTGGGCCGACACCCGGCTCGACCAGGAGGTGGACCTGGGCGCGCTCACCGACCGCGCGGCCCCCGGCAAGGGCACCAATTACCTCGTCGTCGGCTCCGACAGCCGTGAGGGTCTGTCCGAGCAGGACCGCAAGGACCTGAACACCGGCTCGGCGGAGGGCCGTCGGACCGACTCCATGATCCTGCTGCACACCGGCGCGAGCGGCACCACGATGATGAGCCTCCCCCGCGACTCGTGGGTGACCCTCCCGCCGTACGTCGATCCCGGCACCGGCAGAAGCTACCGCGCCGCGCCGAACAAGCTGAACGCGGCGTTCTCGCTGGGCGGGCCCGAGTTGCTCGTACGGACCGTGGAGCGCAACACCGGACTGCACGTCGACCACTACGCCGAGATCGGGTTCGCCGGGTTCGTGGGGGTGGTGGACGCGGTCGGCGGCGTGGACATGTGTCTGGACCGGCCCATCAAGGACAAGTCCTCGGGGGCGAACCTGCCCCGGGGCTGCCAGACCCTCGACGGCTCCGAGGCGCTCGCGTTCGTCCGGCAGCGCAAGCAGGAGGCCCAGGGCGACCTGGGCCGTACCCAGAACCAGCAGAAGTTCCTGACCGCGCTCGCCGCCAAGGCGACCACCACGGGCACGCTCCTGGACCCGGCCAAGTCGGTACCGGCGGTCACCGCGGGCCTCGACACGCTCGTCGTCGACAGGGCGACCGACCTGCCCCGGCTCATGTCGCTGTTCCAGGCCATGCGGGGCGTCGCCGGCGGCGGTGGTCGTCAGCTCAACGTCCCCGTCGCCGACCCGAACGTCACCACCTCCAAGGGCACCGCCGTGCAGTGGGACACGGTCCGCGCGCGGAAACTCTTCGGCGAGTTGAAGCAGGACCTGCCGGTGAGTGCCCCACGCCAAAAGTGACCTGGAGGAGGCGGAAGCCCTTGGCTGCCGCCAAGCAGTGCGGGCCCGGGCCTGCTCTCAGAGGCTGAAGACGAGTTCGGCCCGGTCCCGCTCGGTGGTGTGCAGCTGCCAGTAGACGGGGGAGATCTCCTCGGGCTGGGCCGTCGGGAAACCGGGAACGGCCGGGGTGCCGATGGAGACGTCGATGCCGACGTGGGCGGCCTGGACGCCGGTGCCGTCCAGTTCCTTGTGCAGGTTGATCGCCCAGTTGCGCAGCGCCGCCGCGGCGGCGTTCACGTTGCCGACCTGCGGCACGGGGTCGATGGAGCCCGCGCCGGTGGTGTAGAGCAGCGTGCCCGAGCCGGCCTCCCGCATCGCGGGCAGCACTGCCCGGGTGGCGGTGACGGCGCCGTAGAGCTGGTCGATCTCGTGCTGGAGATGGGCCGGTTCGGTCTCGGCGGGGGTGGTCAGAACGGTGGAGCCGAGCGTCCCCACCGGGGAGTACTCCAGGACGTCGATGCCGCCGAACCTCGCGGCGGCGTCCTGGAGTGCCTGGCCGAGCGCCTCACGGTCGATGACGTCCGCGGGGAACGCGGCGGCGGTGATGTCCTCCGCGGTGAGCTTGCCCACGAGGCTGTCGAGCTTCTCGCGGTTGCGGGAGATCAGGGCGACGTCGAAGCCCTGAGAGCCGAAGGTGCGGGCGATGGCCAGGCCGAGCTGAGGGCCGGCCCCGATGATGGCGATGCTGGTCACGACGGGTCCTTTCCGAAAGGCAGACGAAGGAAGCGGGGAGTACCTGGAAAGGCCTATCCGTTTCTAGATCCGGATAAGTCTTTCCGGTTTCCTTCGCCAACCGTACCAGCAAAACTGGATAGGGCAATCCGGTTGCTAGACTCCCCGGTATGACGCCTGGTGACCAGCAACCCGACGCCCCTGCCGCCCAGCCTCTGCGCAGTGACGCCGAGCGCAACCGGGAGCGGATCATCGCCGCCGCGCGCACGGTCTTCGCGCGGGACGGGCTGAATGCCTCCATGGCGTCGGTGGCCCGCGAGGCGGGGGTGGGGATCGCGACGATGTTCCGGCGCTTCCCCACCAAGGCGGAACTGGTCGACGCCGTCTTCATCGACCGCATGGACGCCTACGCCGACGCGGTCACCACGGCCCTCGACGACCCCGACCCCTGGCAGGGCTTCGTCGGCTACGTCGAGACCGTCTGCGCGATGCAGGCCGCCGACTACGGCTTCGCCGACGTACTGACCACGACGTTTCCCGCCGCCAAGGCCCTGGAACGCCGCCGCAACGACGCCTATGCGGGCATGCTCGAACTCATCGGACGCGCCAAGGCCACCGGCCGCCTGCGTGAGGACTTCGACCCCTCGGACCTGGTGCTGATCCACATGGCCAACGCCGGCGTCGTCAACGCCACGGGCGACGCGGCTCCCGACGCCTGGCGACGCGTCGTCGCCCTGCTGATCCAGTCCCTCGCGGCCCCGGCCCGCGGCACCCTGCCCGCCTCGCCCGAGCATGATGCCCTCTACCAGGCCATGCTCCGTCCCGGTCCGGCGGGCGGGACGACGGCAGGTGGACCGGCCGGCTGAGCCGGCGTCCGGCAGCCGCACACCGACGGGACGTACGGGCACCACCTCGTCGACGACATCGTCCTGCCGCCGCTCACCATGAAGCAACCATGTGAGGACACCGTGCAACCGAAACCGCCCCCCTTCGACGCCGAACTCGACGCAGTCCTGCAGGTGATGGCAGCCGAGGGCAGCACCCTGCCGGACCTCACTCCGGAGGGCATCGCGGCCGCGCGCCAGATGCTGGACGCCGCGGTCCTGGACGACGAACACCTGGGCCGCCAGGGGTTTTTCGAGGTCGAGGACCGGGTCGTGCCAGGGCCTGACGGCGGCCCCGGCGTCGCGCTCCTGATCTGCCGCCCCTCGGCATCCAGCGGCCCGCGGCCCGTGATCTACCACGTCCACGGCGGCGGCATGATGATGGGGAACAACCGGGCCGGTGTGGACATGATCGTGGACTGGGCGCGGGAGCTGAACGCGGTGGTGGTGTCCGTCGAGTACCGGCTCGCGCCGGAACACCCGCACCCCGCGCCGGTCGAGGACGTGTACGCCGGCCTGTCGTGGACGGCCGATCACGCGCGGGAGATCGGCGGTGACTCCGAGCGGATCGTCATCGCGGGAGTCAGCGCGGGCGGTGGTCTCGCCGCCGCGCTCACGCTGCTGCTCAGGGATCGCAAGGGGCCGCGGCCCGTCGGACAGTTGCTCATGGGCCCGATGCTGGACGACCGCAACGACGCACCGTCCGCCCACCAGATGCAGGATCTCGGCGTCTGGGACCGTACGGCCAACGAGGCCGGCTGGACCGCGCTGTTGGGCAGCCGGCGAGGTGGCCCGGACGTGTCCCCCTACGCGGCACCCGCCCGCGCCGAGGATCTGTCCGGGCTGCCTGCTGCCTATCTCGACGTCGGCTCGGCGGAGACCTTCCGGGACGAAGTCGTCGCGTACGCCTCCCGTATCTGGCAGGCCGGGGGAGTGGCGGAGCTGCATGTGTGGCCGGGTGGCTTCCACGGTTTCGAGGGCTTCGCCCCGCAGGCGGCCCTCGCCCGCGCGGCTCTGGACGCACGCCTGAACTGGCTGCGGCGGCTCCTTGCCGAGTGAGCGCAGCCGGTGGACCCTGGCCGGGGTGACCGCTGTCGTGCTGTGTCTCAGGGGCGGGCGCCCATGCCGAGGGCGTGCCGGTAGGCCCGTTCGTCATCGTCCTCGAACACGGTGAACACCACGCGGTCGAAACGGCCGGGATGCGCCGTGATCCAGTCCGCGACGGTGTCCAGCGCGACCGGTGCGGCCTCCTCCTTGGGATAGCCGAAGACGCCGGTGCTCACGGCGCAGAAGGCGAGGGTGCGGACGGTCTCCACCTCGGCGGCGACGTCCAGACATGCCCGGTAGGACGAGGCGAGCTCCTGCGCGTCACGTGCATGCGGGCGACCCTGCACGACGGGGCCGACGGTGTGCAGGACGTACCGGGCCGGCAGGTGGTAACCCCGGGTGATCTTGGCCGTACCGGTGGGTTCGGGGGCTTGCTGCGCCGTGATGATCGTGTGGCAGTCGTCGCGCATGCGCGGCCCGGCGGCGTTGTGGAGGGCGTTGTCGATACAGGGGTGCTGAGGGCGGAAGCAGCCGAGCAGTTGACTGTTGGCGGCGTTGACCACGGCGTCCGCGGCCAGCGTGGTGATGTCTCCCCGCCACAGCACGGCCTCGGACGCGGCCCGGAAGGTGGTGCCCTGGAACTCCTCTTCGACCGTGGGCAGTTCAAGCGCCGAGACGGTGGGCCGCAGCTGCCGCTCGGCGCCGAGCAGCGCGTCCAACTCCTGGTCCACGCCTTGCGGCAGCGGACCGGGGTCACGGACGGTCAACAGGGCGCGCAGCAGGCTGCGAGCCGTTGTGGCGCCGCTAGGGGAATCGGCGTCGGCGAGGCTCCTCAGTGAGTCGGACCGCAGTCCGAGCCGGGATACGGCCGGATCGGCGCTGAGTAGGCGCAGTGCCGAGCGCACATGTGCGTCCAGCCTCCCGGTCGGGGCGGGGGCCGCCGTCGTGCGGAAGGGCTCGTCGAGGACGACGGATGACCGGTAAGCGGACAGAGGCAGGGCGGAGGGCTGTGTCCGAGTCCCGGCGAAGGCATCGGGCTCGGCGCGGCTCGGAATCATCGAAGGCTCCGGGTGAGGCGGGTGGACGAGGTGTGCCGAGGGCCCGGCATCCGCACGGCGGTGCGCGGAACCGGGCCGTCGACGGGTGGCTCACATCGGGTGTGATCCTGGCGGCGGGCCGATCAGAACAGGCCGTTGCCGTGCGGCAGTTCGGCCGGGACGGGCGCGACGACGTCCCAGTGCTCGACGATCCTGCCGTCTGCGACGCGGAAGAGGTCGTAGTAGGCGACGGGCACGCCGAACTCGCCCTCGGACTGCGTCAGCACGAACTCGCCCTCGGCGATGACCTTGTGGACCTTCTTGTAGACGAGGTTCCTGCCCTGCTCGGCCCACTTGGCGGCGGCCGCCCCGAAGCCGTCGAGACCGTCGGCGGCATCGGTGTTGTGCTGGTGGTAGGTCTCGGTGGAGATGTAGTCGGTGAGCACCGAGTAGTCGGCGCCGACGAAGACCTTCTCGGCGAACTCGGCCACCATGGCCCGGTTGGCGTCGGTCTTGTCGGTCTCGGTGACCGCGGCGGGACCGTCCGTCTGGGAGCGGCCGGAGACGGTGTCCTTGACCAGCGGGGTCAGGGCGTCCCAGTGCTCGGCCAGCTTGCCGTCGGCGTCGACCCGGAAGATGTCGAACCCGACGAGCGGGTCCGGACCGAAGCCGTGGTACGTGCCGTGCAGCGCGACCAGGTCGCCGTCGGCGATGACCCGGGCGCCGTCGTAGCGGAAGTCCGCGCCCAGACTGGCGACGAGCCCGCGGAAGGCCTCCGGCCCGTCGGCGACGAGGGCGCTGTGCTGCTTGTAGTCGGCGGCCAGCCAGCGGTCCACCGCGGCCGTGTCCTTGTCACCGAACAGTTCGGCGGCGGCCTGGAGGACGGTGTTCTTCGCGTTGCTCATGAGGGTCTTTCCTTGCTCGGGACCTGCCCCGGGGTGGACCGGCGGTCGAGTGATGATGTGTTCAAACTATGCCGACGGTCCTGGATGAACCGGCACAGATGGCGACTTAGGATGGTCAAAATGCGGCATGCTTCGTCAGTCCTTCCTGGGGCGGACGATGTCGGCCAGGGGTGTGGCCGGGTGGCCGGTGAGGCGGGGCACGGCGTCGCTGACACCGTCGAGTTCGCCGGACGCGATGGCCGTGTAGGTGGACACCCAGGCATCCAACTGCCACCGCGGAGCCCCGTAGGAGGAACGGGAGGCGTAGGCCGCCTCGACCGTCTCCTGCTGGTAGGTGATCGTGCGGCCGAGTCGCGCGGACAGGATCGCTGCGGCTTCGTCCAGCGTGAGGGCCTCGGGCCCGGTCAGGTCGTAGGCCACGCCCGCGTGATCGTCCGGCCGGAACAGCACCGCGGCGGCCGCGTCGGCGATGTCGTCCTGACCGACGAACGCGGCGCGTCCCTGCCCGGCCGGACCGCGGATGACGCCGTCCTCACCCACGAGGTCGGGAACGAACTCCGCGTAGAAGTTGTCCCGGAGGAACGTGTACGCCAGGCCGCTCGCGCGGATGTGCTGCTCGGTGTGGAAGTGGTCGCGTGCCAGGGTGAAGGTCGCGTCGGGTGCGGCCCCGTAGAAGGAGACGTACACCAGGTGCCGGACACCCGCCGCGACGACGGCGTCCACGAACGTCTTGTGCTGGGCGAGCCGGTCGGCGCTCTCGGACGCGGAGACCATGAAGACGGTGCGGGTGCCGGCGAGGGCCTCCCGCACGGCGTCCTGGTCGGCGTAGTCACCTCGCACCGCCAGTGTCCCGGCGAGCCGTGGGGCGCGTTCAGGGTCGCGGACCAGCAGTTTCTGCGGAACGCCCCGCTCGGCCAGTCGCCGTGCGACGCGCCCGCCGAGCCGGCCGGTGGAGCCGGTGACAGCGATCGTGGGGAGGGACACCGCGGATGTCTCGGACATGACGTGCCTTCTCTTTCTGTGGTGACGAGGGAGCGCTGCCGCCACACGTCAGGAATCGAGCCCGCCGAGCAGCCGGTCCGCTCCGAGGGGGACGGACAGTGCTCGATCGCCGAGGTCCGCGGGGACGTCGGGATGGTCGGGGTTGATCCGGACGAGGCGGGCCCGAGGGGTCTGGCGCACCAGGTTCTCCATGGGCCGGCGGATCACGCCGGGGGTGTTGAAACCGGCGCCGATCTCCACCACGAGCAAGGTGCTGTCGGTGGGCGCGTCGTCGAGCCACCGGGCCAGCCGCCGCCCCGCGGGCATGTACGAGTCGTCGACGAACTCCGGGCCGACACGGACGTTGGGGAAGACGTCGGCACCGCAGTTGGGGCAGCGCGGCAGGGCCCGCGGGTCGGTCACCCGGCCGGTGTCCCGGTCGTACGCGGCGAGGATCGTGTCGAGGAACGGCCTGCTGGACCACGTCTCGCGGGAGCACGGGACCGTGCACTGGAGGCGGCCGTAGTCGCCCTGCGGAGTGAAGACCCGGTCCGCCGCGAAGCCGTTGCGGGCGAAGAGGGCGTCGACGTTGGACGTCATCACCCAGTGATCGCGCTCGCCGACCAGCTCCCTCAGCGTGCGGTAAAGGGGGTTGGGCTCGGTGCCGTAGCGGACGTCGTCGATGTGGACGGCCCAGTAGCCCCACATCATGTCCTTCGGCAGCGGCACACCGAGCAGGTAACGCGAACGCAGGCCGAGCCGGTACAGCGCCGGGAGCAGTTCCCTGAAGCGTTCGGTGTCGCCGTAGTCGTAGCCGGCAGCCGCGCTCAGGCCCGCTCCGGCCGCGATCAGGACCCGGTCGGCCTCTTTCAGCCAGGCGCGGACGGTCTCGCGGGCCGGTGCGGTCGAGACGGGAGCATCGGTCGCGGTCGGGTCGGGAGCGTCGGCCGCGGTCGAGGCGGGCGCATTGTTCGCCGTCGGCGCGGAAGCATGGTGCACGGTGTTCACGACACACGGATCCCTTCCGGTGCCACGGACACCTGCTTGATGTACTCGTCGAAGGCCGTGGTCAGTTCCTCGACACGGGTCAGCGGTCCGCCCAGCCGGTGGCGGTGTCCGCCTCTCCCGTCGTCGCAGCGCGCCGTCCTTTCCGGTTTCCGCCGGAGAGACGTTCCGTTCCCGCGGCGGCACGACCAACGTACGGAGAGCGCGGGGAGGAAGCCGGATAAACTTCCGACTGATGATGGCCAAAAACCGACATGATGCCCCGCGCGAGATCCCGGAGATCCCGTTCTCCGCGCCCGCGGGCACGCCCGCCGGTGTCGAGGTCATGTCGCTGGCGGAGCTACGGCGGCGCGTCTCCGGGTGCGCCCTGGCCCGGCCCCAGCGCCCCGACTTCCATCACCTGCTCACGCTCACCGCGGGCGACCTCTGGCACATCGTCGACTTCGACGGCTACGCCCTGCGACCGGGCTCCTGGCTGTGGGTGCGCCCGGGACAGGTACATCAGTGGGGAGACCTGACCAAGGCAGACGGCACTCTGATCCTCTTCCAGCAGGACGTGCTGGACGCGGCCACGGCGACGGCCGCCCGTGTCGACGACCCGCACGCACCCGTCGTCACCACCCCCGTCGCCGAGGACGCCGAGGCGGTGACCATGGCCGCGGAACACCTGAGCCGCGAGTTCCAGGCGCTCGGTCACCTACCGCTCGAAGCGCACATCGCGGCCCTGCGCCACCTCCTCGCCGTCCTTCTGCTGCGACTGGCCCACCTCACCGTCCCGGTCGGCAGCCCCGCTCCGGAGCCGGACGAGACCTACCTGCGGTTCCGTGACGCGGTCGAACGGCACTTCACCGCCACCCGACGAGTGGAGGAGTACGCCCGCATGCTCGGCTACTCGGGCCGTACCCTCGCCCGGGCGACTTTGGCCAACGCCGGGCTCAGCGCGAAGGAGTTCATCGACCGCCGGGTCGTGCTGGAGGCGAAGCGTCTGCTGGCGCACGGCGACGAGAGTGCCGCGCAGATCTCCGAACATCTGGGCTTCGTCACGGCCTCCCAGTTCAGCAAGTACTTCGTGCACCGCACGGGTCGTTCCCCGATCGACTTCCGCAAGGGGATCCGGGGACTGGCGACGAGCGAGTCGCATGCCAGCCTTCAGGACACCGGTTCGGGCATCGTCCCTCCGGCCGTGGAACATCGACGCAGGTAGGGTCCTCGTAACCGCGGGGAATCACCGGTGTCTTCCAGCACCGCGGGGAATGACCGACGTCGTCCCGACGGCTCCGGCCGCAGCGGGAGTCGTCAGGCCAGCAGTCGCTTCTCCTTGGCGACGGCCACCGCGCCGGCCCGGGTCTCCACGCCCAACTTGTCGTAGATGCGGCCGAGATGGGTCTTCACCGTCGCCTCGCTGATGAACAGGGCCCGGGCGATCTCCCGGTTGCCCAGTCCGCGGGCGAGCTGTTCGAGGATCTCCCGTTCGCGCGGGGACAGGGTGGGGCGCGGGCTGCGCAGGCGGGTCAGCAGCCGGTCGGCGACGGGGGAGGAGAGGGCGGCGCGGCCGGAGGCGGCGTCACGGATCGCGGTGAACAGTTCCTCGGGTTGTTCGGCCTTGAGCAGATAGCCGGTGGCGCCGGCCTCGATGGCTCGGGTGACGTCCGCGTCGGTGTCGAACATGGTCAGTACGAGGACCCGGGGGCCGGTCGTGCCGTCACCGGTCAGACGCCGGGTGGCCGTCACGCCGTCCATGCCGCCGTCGAGCTGGAGGTCCATCAGAACGACGTCGGGGCGCAGCCGGGCGGCCATGGCGAGCGCCTCCTCACCGGTGGCCGCCTCACCGACCACGTCGATGCCCTCGGCGCTGGAGAGCAGGGCGCGCAGTCCGGCCCGTACCACGGCGTGGTCGTCGCACAGCAGCAACCGGACGGGCGGTGCGGGCACCGGCGTACTCACAGAACGGGCTCCTTGCCTGGGGCGGAGGGGTGCGGCAAGGCCAAGGGTGCCAGGGGGACGGCCACCGACACGACCGTGCCCTCGCCGGGGAGGGACTCCACGGTGAGCGTGCCGCCCGCCTGCCTGGCCCGGATACGCATGGCCGGCAACCCGTGCCCCCGTTCCCGGGCCGCCTCCGGGGCGGAGGGATCGTGCGGGGAGGACGCGGTGCGCGGGCGCTCCACGTCGAAGCCGCGGCCGTTGTCCGCGATGTCGAGGGAGACCTGGTCGTCCAAGCAGGTCAGGGTCACCGCGGCCCGGGTCGCCGCCGCGTGCTCGCGTACGTTCGCGAGCGCTCCCTGGGCGATGCGCAGGAGTGCCGCCTCGACCCGCTCCGGCAGTCGGCCCGGATCGCCGTCGAGTCGGAACTCCACGGCCAGGCCCGGGGTGCGGTCCCGTTCCGCGAGCAGGGCGAGCGCGCCCGGGAGCGCGTGTTCGGCGAGGTCGGCCGGCGCCAGGTCGTGCACGAACCGGCGGGCCTCCGTGAGACTGCGGGAGGTGATCTCGGCGGCGTCGCGAAGGTGCGCGCGGGCCGTGTCCGGGTCCGTCAGCCAGACCCGCTCGGCCGCTTGGAGCAGCATCCGCTGGCTGGACAGACCCTGCGCGACCGTGTCGTGGATCTCCGTCGCCAGCCGCTGCCGTTCCGCCAGTACACCGGCTCGCCGCTCGGTGGCCGCGAGGTCGTGGCGGGTGCGGACCAGGTCCTCGATCAGGGCGCGCTGCCGGGTTCCCTGGCGTTGCAGATGGATCAGTACGGCGGTGGCGACCGCGGCGACGGCCGGGGGCGCCACGACCATGTTCGGATTCAGCGAGCCGTCCGCCACGCGCACCTCGGACACGACGACCAGTGCGGTGAGCAGGCCTGCGAGCGGCAGGGCCAGCCGTGGGGGCAGCGCGTGCAGACCTGCGAACAGCAGCGGCATCGCACACCAGGTGGCACTCGGGGCGAGGACCAGCAGGGCGACCCAGACCGTGACCACCGAGCCCAGCCAGACCAGATGGCGGGGAGTGGGCGCGCGGCCGGGGCGGGGGGCCGGGGCCCGGACGCGCCCGAGGACGTACAGCAGACCGAAGCCGGCGAACAGCGTCACCACCCACCAGGTGCCCGGCCCGCCCTGGTCGCGGGTAAGGAAACGGACGACGGAGGAGCCGAGCAGCAGGAGGAACGCGACATCGACGGTCGTGGCCAGCCAGCGCTCGTCCGGATCGGTCGGATCATCTGGATCGGTCGGGTCGGTCAGATCATCCAGGGCGGTGGGATCGGAGTGGTTCACCCTCCGTGTCTAACGCGCCGAGCGCGGCTCCGCATCAACCGATCGGCTGACCTGGGCACCCTCCGAACCGCGCCCGGACCCGATCCTGTCGACCGAGCCGGACACCCCGCTCACGCACCGAGGCTGGTGGCACGGCCCGCACCACCCAGCAACTCGGAAGCAGGAGAGCCCACATGCCCGGCAAGAACCTCACCGTCAACCGTGCCGCACTCGGCCACCGCATCGGCTACGCCCTGCGTCATCCCGACCGCGTCCCGCGCCATCTGGCCCGCGCCACCCGGGACATGTGGCTGCGCCGGCGTCACACCGACCACGTCGCCTACTACCGGGCCGTGATGCGCTCCGACACCCGGGCCGACCCCGACGCGGCGGTCGGCAGCCGCAACCGGGAGCGGTGGCTGGCACTGGGAGCGATGCAGTTCGACTACCTGGTCGGCCACGGTCTGCGCCCCGAGCACCGCATGCTGGAGATCGGATGCGGCAACCTGCGGGGAGGCTGGCGGTTCATCCGGCACCTGGAGGCCGGGCACTACCACGGCATCGACATCTCACCCGACATCCTGGTCTCCGCGCAGGACACCATCGTGGAGATGGGTCTGCAACAGCGACTGCCCACCCTGACCCCGGTACGCGACCTGACCCTGGGCTTCCTGCCCGACGCCCACTTCGACGTCGTGCACGCACACAGCGTCTTCTCGCACTCGCCCCTCCCGGTGATCGAGGAGTGCCTGGCCCATGTCGGCCGGGTGCTCGCGCCGGGCGGCTGGTTCGACTTCACCTTCGACCGCACGGAGGGCGAGGAACACCATGTCCTGCGTGAGGACTTCTACTACCGCACCGAGACGCTCCTCGCCCTGGCCGAGCGGCACGGCCTCCGGGCCCGTTTCATGGACGACTGGGAGGACCTCCCGCACGGCCAGTCCAAGATCCGGGTCACCCACTGAAAGGCGGCGATCCGTGGGTGGGCAGTGTCGTGGTGGTGAAAGCCGCTCCAACATCACCGCAGGGGGTTGTCCGGACATTCCCCGACCCCTAGGCTCCCTGGGAGCAAGCGCTTTCTGCGTCTGCCTCGATGCTGCCCGAGGAGTACCGCATGCCCCCGCTCCCAGCCCGTCGCCGCGTTGCCGTGGTCGGTACTGGTGCCATCGTCAGCGGCAGCCACCTGCCCGCGCTCAGAGCCCACTCGGACCGGACGGAACTGGTCGCCGCCGTCGACGTCGACCAGGACCGCCTCGACGCGTTCCGGGAACTGGCGGGCGGCGAGGTCGCCGGACACACCTCCATGGACGCGATGCTGGAGGCCGTACGCCCCGACCTGGTCCTCATCGGCACGCCGCCGTCCCTGCACCGGGAGCAGACGGTGGCGGCGCTGAAGGCGGGCGCCTGGGTGCTGTGCGAGAAGCCGCTGACCCTGTCGCTCGCGGAGTACGACGAGATCGCCGCGGCCGAGGAGGCGTCGGGCGCGTACGCGTCCGTGGTCTTCCAGCACCGCTACGGCTCGGGCGCCGTGCACGCCCGCGAACTGATCACGAGCGGTGAGCTGGGCGCCCCCCGGGTAGCGCACTGCCAGACCACCTGGCACCGGGACGCCGCCTACTACGCGGTGCCGTGGCGCGGGAAGTGGGCCACCGAGGGCGGCGGCCCCACGATGGGACACGGCATCCACCAGTACGACCTGCTGCTGCACCTGCTCGGCCCCTGGACGGAGATCCGGGCCATGGCGGCACGCCTGGTGCACGACACCGAGAGCGAGGACGTCTCCACCGCCCTGGTCCGGTTCGAGAACGGCGCCCTCGCCACCGTCGTCAACAGCGTGCTCTCCCCGGACGAGGTCAGCCGCATCCGCATCGACTGCGCGGACGCGACCGTCGAACTCACCCACCTCTACGGCCACCGCAACGAGGACTGGGTCTACACCCCGGCCCCGCACGTTCCCTCCGAGCGCGCCACCGCCTGGAGTGCCCCCGCCGAGGACGTGCCCAGCTCCCACACCGCACAACTCGGTGCGCTCCTGGACGCGTACGACAACGGTGTCAGGCCGCCGACCAGCGGAGCCGACGCCCGCGCCACCCTCGAGTTCGCCGCCGCCCTCTACAAGGCGGCCTTCACCGGCGACCCGGTGCACGCGGGTGAGATCGGCCCCGGCGACCCGTTCTACCCCGCCATGCACGGAGACCACCCCCACTGGGCCCCCAAGGAGCGCGCATGAGCATCCGCGTCAGCCATGTCCACGGCGAGCACATCGCGGTGGAGGCCGCGGACGGCACCGAGATCCTCCGCTACGTCTACCGCCCCGACCCCGACGCCTTCGAGTCCCAGAAGCCCTACGCCCACCCGGTGCGCACCCTCGCCGGGCGCACGGTGACCGGCTACCGCCCCAACGACCACCGCTGGCACAAGGGCCTGCAGATGACCGCGAGCCATCTGTCCGGGCAGAACTTCTGGGGCGGCAACTGCTACGTGCACGGCGAGGGTTATCTCCCCCTGCCGGAGCGCGTCGGCTCGATGCGTCACGACGGCTTCCCCGCGTTCACCGTCGACGACGACCGGCTGGCCTTCACCGAGGAACTCACCTGGGTGGAGAACGGCGGCGCCCAGTGGGCGCGCGAGGAGCGCGGGCTCGCCGTCCACTCGGTGGACGAGGAGGCCGGGGCCTGGGCGCTGGACTGGTCGATCCGGCTGACGAACCTGCGGGACGAACCGCTGGTCTTCGGCTCCCCGACCACCGCCGGCCGTGAGATGGCCGGTTACACGGGCCTGCAGTGGCGCGGACCCCGCGACTTCACCGGCGGCACGGTCTTCGCCCCGGACACCGACGCGGACAAGCTGATGGGCTCCCAGGGCCCGTGGCTCGCCTTCACCACCGAACACGACGAGACCGACGGACACTCCACCCTCGTCTTCGCGCACGCCCCCGAGAACCTCGACGAGACCTCGGCCGTCCACGCCTCGCACTGGTTCGTGCGCTCCGAGCCCTTCCCCACGGTGGCGTTCTCCTGGGCGTTCTTCGAGGAGTTCGAGCTGCCGCCCGGCGAGTCCTTCGCCTTCCGCTACCGGGTGATCGTCGCGGACGGCGCCTGGGACGGCGACCGCGTCGGCACGTACCTGGCGGGGCTGCCGTGGTGAGCGGGCCCGAGGCCGCGAAGCCGGCCCTCCCGCACCCGCTGCCCGGCGCCGTGGGCCTGTCCCACCTGAGCGCCTACGACTGGGAGGCGGCCGACGGGGTGTGCGGCGGCAGCCCGCACCTGCACCTGGTGTGCACGGAGGCCTACGTCGTCACCGGCGGCCGGGGCGCGGTGCAGACCCTGAGCCCCGACGGCTACCGGGACATCCCCCTGGAGGCGGGATCGGTCGCCTGGTTCACCCCGGGCACCGTGCACCGCATGGTGCAGGGCGGCGACCTGCGGATCACCGTGCTGATGCAGAACAGCGGTCTGCCGGAGGCGGGCGACGCCGTCTTCACCTTCCCGCCCGAGGTGCTCGCGGACCCGGACAGGTACGCGGCGGCGGCCACGCTCCCGCCCGGCACCGGACCTCAGACCGCCGCGGCGGCCCGGCGCCGCCGGGACCTCGCCGTCGAGGGCTACCTCGGCCTGCGGGAGTCCCTCGTCGCCGGCGACAACGGCCCCTACGCCGACTTCCAGCGCGCCGCCGCCCGGTTGGTGCGCGCCAAGGTGCCGGCCTGGCGCGAACTGTGGCGGGCCGGTGCGCTGGCCGCCGCCGAACGCACCGGCGCCCAGCTGGACGCGCTGGCGGACGACGCGCCGGATTATCTCGGCGAGGCGACCGCGTACGAGGCCGCGCCCACCCGGCTGGGGGGCTTCGGGATGTGCGGCCGACGGGACGAGTACGCGCTGCCGGGGACCACGCTGCCGTACCAGGGCGAACAGGGATGAAGAAGGGCGAGTAGCAAGAACCCGGGGGCTGAGGGGGCTGAGGGGGGCGTGGGGGGCCGTCAGAAGAAGTCCGAGGAAGAGATGAGGTGACCTCGGCATGCCCGGACACAGGACAAAGGGGTTCTGCGCATCGGCCGCCGCACTCGCGCTCTGTGCGGTGCTGGCCGGATGCGGGGGATCCGGGGAGTCGGTCGGCGGCGGCAAGGTCGCGCTGCGGTACACGTGGTGGGGCAACCCCGACCGCGCGGAACGCACCCAGCAGGCCGTCGCCCTGTTCGAGAAGCGCCATCCGAACGTGCGGGTGCAGACGTCGTTCTCGGGTTACGACGCCTACAAGCAGAAGCTCGCGGTGCAGGCCACCGGGGGCGACGCGCCCGACGTGATGCAGCTGGACTACCGCCAGATCGACCAGTACGCCTCCGGTGGCGTGCTGCTCGACCTGGCGAAACAGAAGTCCGTTCTGCACACGTCCGAGATCGACCCGGGACTGCTGGCCACCGGCCGGGTGGACGGCACCCAGTACGCCGTCCCGCAGGGCCGCGGCACCGAGACCGTCGTCTACGACGTGCGGGCGTGGAAGAAGGCCGGCGTTCCGCTCCCGCGCCAGGGCTGGACCTGGGACGACTGGGCGCAGGCCGTACGCGCGCTGGCCAAGCGCACGGGCAAGCCGGGAGCCACCGACCCGGGCCAGAGCGAGGACGCCTTCGAGGTCTGGCTGCGCGGCCGGGGCAAGGCCCTCTACACCAAGGACGGCCGGCTCGGGTTCACCGCCGACGACCTGGCCAAGTGGTGGACCTTCGCCGACCGGCTCCGGCGCGAAGGTGCCGTCTCGCCCGCCGAGCAGACCACCCAGCTGGACGGGTCCGTCGAGAACACCCCGCTCGGGCGGGGCACGGCGATCGCGGACACCAACTGGGACGCCCCGTCCAGCGGTTACCTCGCCCTCGTCCCGACCGGGATCGCCCTCGCGCCCATGCCGGCCGGTGAGAACGGCACGCCCGGCCAGTACTTCAAGCCGTCGATGTTCCTCGGCGTCTCCGCCGACACCGGCCACCCGAAGGAGTCGGCGCAGCTCGTCGACTTCCTCCTCAACGACCCGGACGCCGCCAAGATCCTCGGCGCCACCCGCGGCATCCCCGTCAACGAGACCATCCGCGACAAGACCGCGTCCCAGCTGAAGGACTTCGACAAGACCGTCGCCGACTTCCAGTCGTCCCTCGAAGGCACCCTCAAGGATCCGCCGCAGGCCCCGCCCTCCGGCGACAACGCCCTGCAGACCACCTTCCAGCGCGACTACGACCAGGTGTCGTACGAGCGCATGTCGCCCCGCGAGGCGGCGGAGAACTACGTCACCGAGGCGAAGGCGGAGCTGAGGTCATGACCACCACCGACATACCCGCGCCCCCCGCACGATCGAAGCGGGCCGCCACCGCCCCCAAGCGCCGCCCCAAACGCGAACGCGAGGGCGCCGCCTGGGTGTTCCTGTCCCCATGGGTCCTCGGCGCGAGCGTCCTCACCCTGCTGCCGATGGCCGTGTCGCTGTACCTGTCCTTCACCGACTACAACCTGTTCGACCCTCCGCGCTGGGTGGGCCTGCGCAACTACACGCAGATGTTCACCGAGGACCCGCGCTACTGGCGGTCGGTCATGACGACCCTGACATACGTCGTCGTCGCCGTGCCCCTCCAACTCGCGCTCGCCCTCGTCGTGGCCCTCGCCCTGAAGTCGATGAAGCGCGGCAAGGGCTTCTACCGGTCCGCGTTCTACGCCCCCTCGCTGCTCGGCGCCTCCATGTCCATCGCCCTGGTCTGGCGGGCCGTCTTCAACGACGGCGGCACGGTGGACAACCTGCTCGGCACCGGCGGCTGGGTGAACAAGCCGGGCTGGGCGCTGCTGGCCGTGGCGCTGCTGACGGTGTGGCAGTTCGGCGCCCCGATGGTCATCTTCCTGGCGGGCCTGCAGCAGATACCCGCCGAGCTCTACGAGGCGGCAGCCGTCGACGGAGCCGGAAAATGGCGCCAGTTCATGTCCGTGACCGTGCCGATGCTGTCCCCGGTGCTGTTCTTCAACCTGGTGCTCCAGACCATCCAGGCCTTCCAGGTGTTCACGCCCGCGTTCGCGGTGAGCGCCGGCAAGGGCGGCCCCGCCGACTCCACCCTCGTCTACACCATGTACCTCTACGACCGCGGCTTCGTCGCCTCCCACATGGGCTACGCCTCCGCCATGGCCTGGGTGCTGCTGCTCGTCATCGGTGTCGTCACGGCGGTCCTGTTCCGCACCTCGCGCTCCTGGGTCTTCTACGCGTCCGAGGGGGACCGATGACCGCCGTATCAACTGCCGCCTCCCGCAAGTCCGTTCGCTGGGGACGGGTCGCCCTGCACCTCGGCTGCCTGGCCGCGCTGCTGGTCATGCTCTACCCGCTGGCCTGGCTGCTCGCCACCTCGCTCAAGCCGGCCGACGAGGTCATCGCCAGTCTCGACCTGCTGCCCAGTCACCTGGAGTGGTCGAACTACAAGACGGCCATGGACGGCGTGAACGACGTGTCCATCTGGCGGCTGCTGTCCAACTCGCTGCTGATCGCGGGCGGCGCGGTCCTCGGCAACGTGCTCAGCTGCTCGCTCGCCGCCTACGCCTTCGCCCGGCTGCGTTTCCGCTTCCGCGGCCCGCTGTTCGCCTTCATGATCGCGACGATCATGCTGCCGCATCACGTGGTGCTGATCCCGCAGTACATCATCTTCAACCAGCTCGGCCTGGTGAACACCTACTGGCCGCTGATCCTGCCGAAGTTCCTCGCCACCGAGGCGTTCTTCGTCTTCCTCATCGTGCAGTTCATGCGTGGTCTGCCGCGTGAGCTGGAGGAGGCGGCCCGTATCGACGGGTGCGGCCCGTTCCGCAGCTTCTTCCAGGTCGTGCTGCCGCTCACCCGGCCCGCGTTGATCACCACGGCGATCTTCACCTTCATCTGGACCTGGAACGACTTCTTCACCCAGCTGATCTATCTCTTCGACCCGGACAAGTTCACCCTCACGCTCGCCCTGAGGTCGTTCGTGGACGCGTCCAGCCAGTCGTCGTTCGGCCCGATGTTCGCGATGTCGGTGATCGCGCTGCTGCCGATCGTGCTGTTCTTCCTGGCCTTCCAGCGGTTCCTGGTGGAGGGCATGGCCAGCTCCGGAGTCAAGGGATGAGCGCGGAGCGGACACGTGAGCCGGGTGAGCTGTTCGGGCCCCGGATGACCCTGTTCGCCGACGTGCTGAGCGTCGGCCTGGCCACGTCGGTGGCCTGCCTGCCGCTGCTGACCGCCCCGGCCGCCTTGTCGAGCGCGTGCGCGGTGCTGCGGGGCGTGCGGCAGGGGCGACCCGCGACCGCGGGGCGGTACGTCGAGGTCCTGCGGAGTCGGCTGCGGGTGGGCGATCTGGCGGCCGGCGCCGTGGCCCTGGCGGGTGCGCTGCTGTGTGTCGCGGACCTGGCGCTGGCCGGGGCCGGGCTGCCGGGGGCGGCGCTGTTCGCGGTGGTGGCCGGCGCGATCGGCATCGGCGCCCTGGTGGTGGGCCTCAGGGCCTGCGCCCGCCCTGAGTCGCTCACCGACTGGCCGGCCGCCGTGCGCGGGGCGGCGAGGGACGTCGTACGGGATCCGGGCGGCTGTGGTCTGGTGCTGCTCGCGGTGGCGACCGCCGCCCTGTGCGCGTGGATGCTGGTCCCGCTCGCGTTTCTCGCGCCGGGACCGCTGGCATTGGCGCTCACCGCTGTCGACGTCCGATCGGTGGGTGCGTCCGGGAGTGGGCCGTGAAGGCCTTCGGCTGAAGCGGCTGTCCGTCGACCCGGCCCGGCGTTCCTCCAAGCGCGGCCGGATCTTCAAGCGCCAGGTGCGTGCCCGCGCCGCCAAGACCGGCGAGTCCTACACGTCC
>NZ_JBEXRA010000059.1:0-51163 GCF_040612855.1 Streptomyces sp. NPDC006332 | reverse complement strand
ACGGCGTTCCGGATCGTGCAGGAGGCGCTGACCAACGTCTCCAAGCACGCCGCGACGGAGACCGCGCACGTGCGGCTGGCCTACGCCGACTCCCGGCTGCAGATCACTGTCAGCAACGACGGACCGGCCCTCGACCCCGCCCCCGCCCTGCGGAAGGGCCCCGGCTTCGGCGTCATCGGCATGCGCGAACGCGCCCACTCCATCGGCGGCGAGCTGTGCGCGGGCCCCCGCCCCGAGGGCGGCTTCGAGGTCACCACCGCGCTGCCGCTCCAGCCCTCCGCCGTCCGAGAAGCCGCCCGAGAAAGCGACACACCATGACCGTCCGGGTACTGCTGGCCGACGACCAGGCCCTGCTGCGGGCCACCTTCCGGATCCTGATCGACTCCTGCGACGACATGGAGGTGGTCGGCGAGGCGTCCGACGGCAAGGAGGCCGTCGAGCTCGCCCACGCCCACCACCCCGACATCGTCCTCATGGACATCCGCATGCCGGGCACGGACGGTCTCGCCGCCACCTCCGCGATCTGCGCCGACCCGGACCTGGCCGACACCCGCGTCCTCATCCTCACCACCTTCGAGACCGAGGACTACGTCGCCCAGGCGCTGCGCGCCGGTGCCAGCGGCTTCCTCGGCAAGGACGTCACCGCCGACACCCTGCTCGCCGGGCTGCGCACCGTCGCCTCCGGCGAGGCGCTCCTGTCACCCGGCGCCACCCGCACCCTGATCACCCGCTTCCTCACCTCCCCCGCCCCCGGCACCCAGCTGGCGCCCCCGGAACGCCTGGCCGACCTCACGGTCCGCGAACGCGAGGTGATGGCCCTGGCCGCGGAGGGCCTCTCCAACACCGAGATCGCCGACGACCTCACGCTCAGCCCGTTGACGGTACGCACCCACATCCACCGGGCCATGACGAAACTGGCCGCCCGCGACCGCGCGCAACTGGTCGTCATCGCCTACCAGACGGGCCTCGTACGGGCGGCTCCGCCCGGCAACTGACCAGGGCGGCGGTCTCTAACGGGCGGTCTCTAGCGGGCCGTCTCCGCGGTCCAGGTGATCCGCGGGGGTTCCACCCGTGCGCACACCGGGTCGCCCGAGGAGTCGGTCAGGCCGAGGCGTCCGACCAGCAGGCCGTCGCGGGCGGCGGCGGCGAGCACCTCGGCGGGGATGACGTCGAGCATGAGCTTGGCGCGGCGGAACATGGTGAAGACGCCCGCGTCGTCGACCGTGCCCCAGGAGAGGTAGATGAAGCGGCGGCCCAGCCGGTCCTGCACGTAGGGGCCCTTGACGTCCGTGCCCGTCGGCGAGGAGTCCGCGATGCATTCCAGGGTCCAGGTCGCGGAGGGAGCGTCGCCGGGCTGTGGTTCGAGCAACTCGGCCGGGCGGTCCCGGCGTTGTACGGCGACGTGGACGTTGCCGTACACGGGAGCGTCGGCGTTGGCCGGGGCGGGGGGCCGGCAGGTGCGGCCGGGAAGGTCGGTCGCGTCGATACGGATGCGCATCCCCTCATCATCCGCCGGTCTTCGGTCTTGTCGCCCGCCCGTCGCGGACTCCGCCTCACCCGGGAACATCGGGCTCGTACTCGTTCCGCCCCCACTCGGAGTCACCGAGCGGATACTCGTACGCGGGCCGCCCCACGTTCCCGCTGGTCCGGAAGGGCTTGCCGTGGTCGTCGACGCGTACGGTGCCCTGCTCGTCGCCGCTGGACCAGTCGAGTTCCAGGTACCAACTGACGTTGTGCGCCCGCGCGTCGGCGAAGACGTAGAAGACCTCGGGGTCGGACTCGCTCACTTTGTACGGGAAGTCGCGCTGCCCGGCCTTGGGGGAGGTCGCGGGCCGCCCGGCGTCGAGGTCCACGCCGAAGGACGTGGTATCGACACCGCCACCGCACCCGACGCCCATCGAGAAGTCGTTCCAGGCCAGGGGAGCGCTCTTCTCCACCACCCGCACGTGCAGTGCCTCCAGGACGACGGTCGCCTTCCCCGTGCCCTGCACGGTCAGCGCGAGCATCTGCTCCCCGGCGGCGACCCCGCCGAGCGCGCTGACCCACCCGCGCGCGTCCGGCTCGGACGGTGGCGGCGGTACCTGCTCGGGCTTCTGGTCGACCAGGTAGTGCTGGCTGCACGGGCTGTCCCACTTGTACGGATTGACGGCGACCGTGGGCGCCGTGGCCCCGTCCTCGGAACCACCGCCCCGCGCCGCCCCGGCACCGCCGCTCCGGGAGGTGGAGACGGAGGGGGCGGGCGAGGTGGACGCGGAGGTGGAGGCGGAGGCGGAGGCCGAAGCCGTCGGGCGGGCGCTGCGTGAGGCGGACGGTGAGACCGAGTGGCCCTTGGTCCCGGCCGGTTGGGCGGCGGCCCCCACGGACTGTTTCCCGCTCCGGTCGTCCTCGCCCCCGCCGGGCACGAGGTTCACCAGGAGCGCGGCCGAGACGCCGACGGCGACCACGGCGGCGGTGGCCAGGAGGACGGCACGTCGGCGCCGGGGCACGGGAGCCACGGGAGGGAGGGCGCGCTCGTCGTCACGGCGCTCGTCGGCACGAGGTTCCTCGACCCCGGGTTCGGCCACCCCGGGTGCCTCAACCCCGGGTTCGTCCACCCCGGCTTCGTCCACCCCCTGCTCGCCCTCGGGACTCCCGTCAGCCGCGGCTTCCGCGGGAGTTCCGGCCGCCTTCTGCCCCCGCAGGGCGTCCGCGAGGATCCACCGCCGATGCAGCTCCACCAGTTCCTCGGGCGTCGCCCTGCACACCCGTGCGAACCGCTCCACGGGCGCGTAGTCCGTCGGTACGGCGTCCCCGTTGACGTACCGGTGAAGCGTGGACGCACTCGTGTGCAGCCGCTTCCCGAGCACCCCGTAACTGAGTCCGGACCGTTCCTTCAACTGGCCCAACAGCTCCGAGAACTCACCCCCGGCCATCGTTCCTCCGTCTCCCCGCGTCCCGGACCATCGTTCCAGGAGGTGGTCATTCCCCCAGGTCAGCGCTGTTGCAGGCGTTCCAGCGTTCCGGATGTCCCGCCAGGTGTGGCGGCCGGGACGGATCACCGCACAAGCTCTGGACATCCAAGCACGCCGCTCCCGGCACCCGGCCGGGCGGCCCACGCCAACACCCGTAACACATCAGGGGAATCACATGTCTGCACGTACCCGTCGCACCCACCTGCTCGCCGCCGTCGCCCTCACGGCCGTCACTCTGACTCTGACGGCGTGCAGCGACGGGCAGGGCACCCGCGACGAGGGTGCTTCGACGGTGTCCACGTCCGCGTCCCAGAAGAGCGGGGAGTCGTCCACGGAGACGGAGCAGGTCGCCGCCGCCGGCTCGAAGGGCACCGCCGGCTCCACCGGCTCGACGGGCACCTCCGGCTCCGCCAACGCCTCCAACTCCTCCGGTTCCACCGGCGTCTCGGGCTCCAAGGGATCCAAGGGCACCTCGGCTGCGAAGGGTTCCTCCGGCTCGGACAGCTCGAAGTCCCTCTCCGCCCCCTGCACCAGCGCCTCCACCAGGGTGACCGCCACGCCGGTCTCCCGCCCGCTGAACCACCTGCTCCTCACCGTCACCAACACCGGCTCGAAGAACTGTGACCTCGTCGGCTACCCGGCCGTCCAGTTCGGTGAGGCGCAGTCCGTCCCGCCGGTGTTCGAGGACTCCAAGCCGCAGGCCGTGGTCACGCTGGCGCCCGGTGAGTCGGGGTACGCGGGCGTCCTTCTCGCGGCAGCGGACGGCAGCGGCTCCAACGGCTACACGGCGAAGACCCTCGCGGTCCACTTCAACGACGGCGCGGCCTCCGCCAAGCCGTCGCTCCCCGCGAAGGGCGTGTACGTCGACGACTCGATCGGTGTCACGTACTGGCAGTCCACCATGGCCGACGCGCTCACCTGGTGACGCCCCATCAGTTTGGTCGGGCCGGCCGCTCGTAGTCCGGGATCGGCGGGGTACCCGCGCGAAGTAACCGCGGGTGATCCGTCGATTCCGAGGAGGTACGTGCCGTGCGCGCCTTCAAGCGCTGGCTCGACCGAAGTCTGACCGCGCAAGCCGTCCTGGTCTTCCTGCTGGGCCTGGGGATCAGCGCCCTGCTCCGCCGGGACGACCATCCCGTCCTGTGGGTGATCCAGTCAGCGATCTACACCGGCATCGCCATCGCGTTCGTGGCCGTACGGCGGCGGAGGATCAGCCGTGCGGTCGGCACCGACGCGGGCGGTATCGAGGAACTCAACCGCAAGATCCGGCACCGCGAGGTGCCGAGGGATCCCGAGGAGCGGGCGACCATGCGACGGCTGGTCGCCGAGCAACTGGGTCAGATGGAGCGGGGCGGCCGCTGGCTGCCGTACTGGCTGGGCTTCATGGGCCTGGTGGCGCTCGGCCTGGTCGTCCTCGGGGCTTTCACCGACTCGCTGATCTTCCCGATCGTCTTCGCGGTCGCCGTGGCCGGGTTCTGTTACGGGGTCCTCCGGACGCGCCGCCGCGCCCTGCGCCTCCTCCGCGACATGCGCTCAGCCCTGCGGAACCAGAACGAACGGGTGGCGTGAGCCGCGCACCGGGTCGGGCTCCGGCAGCGATCACGGGAGCCGTGGGGGCAAGCGACTCGGCGGCTCAGCCCAGCGTGTCCATCAGGGCGGTGACATAGGCGTCCAGCCGTTCCTCCACGGCTCGCGTGGTCAGCTCGGTCCGCCCGGCCTCCCGCCACGGCCGGGACACCGCCCGCACTTCTTCCGAGAACGCCAGCGCGTCCCGCACCATCCAGTACAGCCGCTCGCTCCGGGTCGCGGCCAGAACCCCGCCGGCCTCCTCGTACGCCTCGGCGAACCGCAGCCCCCACGCCGGGCCGTGCAGCAGCGCGAGATTGGCCGCGCAGTGCGCCACATCGAGATCCGCCGGGCCCCAGGAGGTCGCCGCCCAGTCGACGACGCCGGTGATCCGGGCGTCCGCCGGCCGTGCGGGCTCCACCTCGAACAGCACGTTGCCGGGCTGGAAGTCCCGGTGCAGGAACCGCCCTTCACGGGGCGGTGGGGGCCTGCGGATCACATCGATCGCCGCGGCCCACACCGTCGCGTCGGCGCCCTCCGGAACGACCACGGTGTCGGCGGTCGTCAACGTCACGTACGGCAGGGGCCGTTCGGTGGGTCGCACCGCGTGGATCGCCACGAGTTGCCGGGCCAGCAGCGGGGCGCGCGCCTGAAGTCCCTTGTCGTCGAGGGCTGTCCGGCCCGCCAGATGTGTCATGAGCAGCGAGGGTTGCTCGCAGTGCGCGGCGGTGGGATCGACCGCGACCAGTTCGGGAGCCGCCACGCCGGTCCCCGGGAGCAGGGTCGCGCGCCCGACTCCCTGTACAGCGCCTGCTCGGCGTGCTCCACGTCGACGTAGGTCCGCAGCACCAGGTGACGGGTGTCTCCGTCCCGCGTGCCGATGGTCAGCCTGCGCATCTCGGCGGTGATGCCGCCGTGCAGCGCCTCGGTCCTGACGATGCGTTCGCCGGCCTTCAGGTACCGGCTCACCCAGGCCAGGGTCGACGGCCGGACAGCCGCCGTCTCGTGGTGGTCGGTCACCGTGCCACCCCTCCTCTTCCGCGCCGCGTCGCCCTGCCCCAGGGTCCGCTCACCCCAGGCGACGGACGTCCTCCAGATACCGCAGGACCGCGGCGACCCGGCGGTCCACCTGGTCGGCGGGGGACAGGTCGAGCTTGGCGAAGATGCTGCGGATGTGCTTGTGGACGGCCCCGTCGGTGACGACGAGCCGTTCGGCGATGGCCGTGTTGCCCAACCCCTCGGCCATCAGGGCCAGTACGTCCCGCTCGCGCGGACTGAGCCGTTCCAGCCGGGGGTCCTGGCGGGAGCGGGTGAACAGCTGCGCGACGACCTCGGGGTCGATGGCGGTGCCGCCGTCCGCCACCCGGTGCAGGGCGTCCAGGAACTCCTCCACCCGCCCGACGCGCTCCTTGAGCAGATAGCCGAGGCCGGTGACCCCGCCGCCGAGCAACTCGGTGGCGAAGCTCTGCTCGACGTACGCCGACAGCACCAGGACGGCCAGGTCGGGACGTCGGCGCCGGGCCTCGACCGCCGCGACGATCCCCTCGTCGGTGTGCGTCGGCGGCATCCGTACGTCGAGGATGGCGACGTCCGGTTTGTGTACGTCGATGGCGTCCAGCACCCCGTCCGGAGTGCCGGCGGTGGCCACCACGTCGAGGCCTTCGGCCCGCAGCAGCAGGGCGAGCCCCTCACGCAGCAACGGGTCGTCCTCGGCTATCACGATCCGCAGGACACGAGCGTCACGATCCACAGGGAAGGTCCACTTCAAGGGTTGTCGGGCCGCCCGGCGGGCTGGCCAGGGTGAGGCTACCGTCGAGCGCCGCGACCCGGCGGCGGATACCGGTGAGCCCGGAGCCGCCGTCTTCGTCGGCACCACCCCGGCCGTCGTCCTGCACGCGCAGGCGCAGTCGGCCGCCGTCGCCGCGGGCGGTGACGGTGGCGTGTGCGGCGCCGCTGTGCTTGGCGATGTTGGTCAGGGCCTCGGCCACCACGAAGTAGGCGGTCGCCTCGACGGCGGCGGCACACCGTGCGGGTACGTCCACGTCGACCCGGCAGGGCACCGCGCAGTTGGCGGCCAGGCCGGACAGCGCGCCGGCCAGTCCGCGGTCGGCGAGCACGGGGGGCAGGATGCTCCGGGAGACCGTACGCAGCTCCGCGAGGGCCTGTTCGGCGGCCAACTGGGCGCGTTCGAGGAGTTCGTCGGCACCGGCAGGGTCGCGGGCCACCATGCGTCGGGCGGCGCCCAGCAGGACGGTGACGCTGACGATGCGGTTCTGGGTACCGTCGTGCAACGAGCGCTCGATACGGCGCAGTTCGGTGGCGTGGGCGTCGAGCGCGGCGGCCCGGGTGGCCGTCAACTCCGCGACCCGCAGGGAGAGATCGACGTCGGGACCGGCGGCGAGGAGCTGCCTGCCGGGCCGGGCCTGCAGCCGGGCCATGCCGGGTGCCAGCCCGAGGATGATGATGACCCAGCTCAGGCCCAGCAGCGCCACCGCGAGGGCGTCGGGCCAGGAGTGCGCGGAGCCCATCCCCAGGGACGTGGCGGTCGTGTCCCCGGGCAGCAGCTTCCAGTACAGCGGAAAGGCGCTGTCCCGCACGGCCAGGATCGGCAGCAGGACACCGAGCAGCCCCAGCGGGAGCCCCAGGGCCGCGTGCCGGGCCAGCCAGCGCAGTTCCCGTCGGGTGGTCGGGTCGACCAGGGCGGGACGCAGCCGGGTCGGTGGGGGCTGCGGGGCGACGACCTCCGGGCCCCAGCGGGCCAGCCGTACGCGTTCCCGTCCGGCCAGGGCGTGCAGCGCCCGCAGCACGGCGGGCGCCAGGAGCAGTCCCACCCCGGCCAGGCTCGTCACGGCGGCGACGGCCGTGCAGAGCAGCACCAGCAGGGCGAGCAGGGCCGTGTTGAGTCCGGACGCGAGCTGTCCGATCGCGGTGCCGGCGGCGCTCAGGGTGCGTACGGCGATGTCCTTGACGTCCGCGCCCCGGTCGGCTGCGGCGGTGACGGCGCTGTCCTCGTGGGTTGCCATCCACTCTCCCTCGGTCGCGAACGACCCTATGTCGGAGCCCGGTTGGCGGGTGGCTGGGCGGCCGGGAAGTACAGCCTGCTGTACCTGGACCGGGTCGGCTGCGGGATCGGCCGCGAGGGGTGCTGATCCATAGCGTCGGTGACGACGGCGAGGACCGCACACGGACCACATACGGACCGACCGCGGACCGACGCGCACGGACCACATACGGACCGAACGCGGACCGACGCGCACAGCCGCACGCCGACCGGACCAGGACCGCCCAGAGCACGGGAGACCCCATGACGAACACACCTGCCGAGTCCGGCCCCCTCACCCGGGGGGACATAGCCCGCACGCTCCTGTGGATCGTGGTCGTGCTCAGCGCGGTCGCCAACATGGCCGCTTCGTTCGGCGGTGCGAACACCTGGGTGCACCTGGCCTTCGGTGCCCTCACCGTGCTCTGCGGCGGGGTCCTCGTCGTGCGCGGACTGCGGGGCCGTCGATGAGCGCCATCGCCCTCGCGGACGTCAGCAAGGAGTACCCGGGAGGCGTACGCGCCCTGGACCACGTGTCCCTGACCGTGGACCGCGGCACGTTCCTCGCCGTGATGGGGCCCTCGGGCTCCGGCAAGAGCACGCTGATGCACTGCGCCGCCGGGCTGGACACCCCGACCTCCGGGAGCATCCGCATCGACGGCCGGGAGATCGGCGGCCTGAACGAGACCCGCCGTACCGAACTGCGCCGGGAACGCGTCGGGTTCGTGTTCCAGGCCTACAACCTGATCCCGTCGCTCAGCGTCGAGGACAACATCACCCTGCCGCTGCGTCTGGCGGGACGCACCCCCGACCAGGACTGGATGCGGGCCCTGGTGCGGCGGGTCGGTCTCACCGACCGGCTGACCCACCGGCCCACCGAACTCTCCGGCGGCCAGCAGCAACGCGCCGCGGTCGTACGGGCGTTGGTGACCAAGCCGGCCGTGGTGTTCGCCGACGAACCGACCGGAGCGCTGGACCTGCGCTCCGCCCACGAGGTCCTCGACCTGCTGCGGGACCTGGTCGACGACCTGGACCAGACGGTCGTGATGGTCACCCACGATCCGGCCGCCGCGGCCCGCGCCCACCAGGTGCTGGTGATGGCCGACGGCCGGGTGGTGGAGGCCCTCGACAAGCCAACCGCCCCCGAACTGGCCCACCGTCTCGTCGAGTTGGGAGAGGTGTGAGCGTCGTGTTCCCTCTCGCGATACGCATGGCCGGGCACCGGATCACCGCGCTGATCGCGGTCGCCTGCGCGGTCCTCGGCGGCGCCACCCTGATCACCGGCACCGGAGTGCTGGCCGAGTCGGGTCTGCGCTCCCACCTGCCGGCCGGCCGCCTGGCCGGTGCGGACGTCGTGGTCGCCGCCGACCAGATGATCCACCCCAGTGGCGACCTGCCGATCGCGCTCCCGGAGCGCCGCCGGGTCCCCGCCCGCCTCGTCTCCGAACTGTCCGGGCTGCCTGGCGTCGAGGCCACGGTCGGCGACATCGGCTTCCCCGCCGCCCTCGTCGACGCTCGCGGCCAGGTCGTACCGACCGCGGACCCCGCCTCCGCCGGGCACGGCTGGTCCTCGACCGGCCTGCTGGACGCCCCGAGGATCGACGGCGGCGAGCCCACCGGTTCCGGCGAGGTCGCCGTGGACTCCGCCACCGCCGCCGCGGCGGGCATCCGGGTCGGTGACCGGGTCGAGGTCGTCGTGGGCGCCCGGCCCGCCGCTGGTTACCGGGTCTCGGCGGTGGTCGACGCCCCGGGCGCCGGGATTCTCTTCGCCGACCCGACGGCCCGGCGACTGTCCGGCCGGGCGAAGGGCGACGCCGGGCCGCGGGCCGGCACCGTCGACCTGATCGGCCTGCGTACCGCGCCCGGCGCCGAGGACAAGGTCGCCGCGGAGGTACGTACGAAGCTCACCAAGGGCGCCGGGCTGGTGGCGGTCACCGGCGCGGACCGCGGAGACCTGGTCGCGCCCGGCGCGGGCGCGTCCCGTTCGCTGCTGATCCTCCTCGCCTCCTCCCTCGCCGGGATCGTCCTGCTGATCACCGGATTCGTGACGGCGAGCGCGCTGGCCGTGTCGGTCGGCGGGCAGCGCCGCGACCTGGCGCTGATGCGGGCCGTCGGGGCGACCGGGCGGCAGATCCGCCGGCTGGCCGCCGCCCAGGCCACGGTCATCGCGGCCGTGGCGCTGGTACCGGGTGTGGCGCTGGGCTACCCGCTGGCCGGGCAGTTCCGCGAGCTGCTGGCCGACCGGGGGGTCGTCCCGCCCGAACTGCCCCTCACCTACAGCCTGTTGCCCGCCGTCGCGGCGATCCTGCTGATGGCCCTGACGGTGCAGCTGTCGGCCCGGGGCGCGGCCTGGCGGATCTCCCGCAGGCCGGCCACCGAGGCGGTCGCCGAGTCCCGCAGCGAACCCCGTGACCCGTCGAAGGCCCGTACCAGCGCCGGACTGCTGGTCATCCTCGCCGCGATCACCATGTCGGTCCTGCCGCTGTTCTCCCGCACCGTCATCGGCGCCACCGGCACCTCCATGGCGGGCATCGTCGGCGCGATCGGCCTGGCGCTGGCCGGCCCGGCCCTGGTCCGGGGCGTCGGAGCCGCCGCGTCCCGTCGTACCCGCTCCGGCGCCTCCGCCCCGACCTGGCTGGCGATGTCCAACGTCCGCGCCTACGCCCTGCGCAACGCCGGGATCGTCAGCGCCCTGGCCATGGCGGTCATTTTCGTCCTGACCTACACCTTCGCCCAGACCACCGTGCTGGCCGCCACCGCGCACGACACCCGCGCCGGCACCCTCGCCCAGCAGCGCCTCAGCGCGCCGCAGCTGGGCGGCCTGCCCGACGGCACCCTGGCCGCCGTACGCGAGACCCCCGGCGTACGGGCGGCGGCCCCCGTGGGCGAGACCACCGTCGCGTGGACGTACGACGAGTTCGGCGAGCCGACGACCGAGGCGGGCTCCGCGATGATCCTCACCCCGGGCGCGGCGGACGTCCTGGACCTCGACGTACGGGACGGCAGCCTGAGCGGCCTCACCGGCGCCACCGTCGCCGTCAGCGACGATGCCGCCCGCTCCCGCGGGGCGGAGCTCGGCAGCAGGGTGAGCCTGGTCCTGGGTGACGGCGCCCGGGTCGACGCGAAGGTCGTCGCCGTGTACGGGCGCGGCCTCGGCTTCGGCACGGTCGCCCTCTCCCACGACCTGGCCGCCGGACACACCACGACCGGACTCGACCAGTCCGTCCTGGTCCGCACCGACGGCACGGACACCGCCCGCCGGCACCTCACCGCCCTGGCCGAATCCCGCCCCGGCCTGACCCTCGAGGACACGGAGCCCGCCTCCGTGGGCGGCCTGAAGGACGCCCCGCCGGAAGTGTGGATCAACCTGGCGACCATCGTGGTCCTGCTGGTCTACCTGCTGCTCAGCATCGCCAACAAGCTCGTCGCCGCCACCGCACAGCGGGGCGTCGAGATGGGCGCCCTGCGACTCAACGGCACCACCCCGCGCCAGATCCGCGCGATGATGCGCCGGGAGGCCGCGGTCACCGCCGCCACCGCCCTCGTCACGGCCGTGCTCCTGTCCGCTCTCCCCCTCGCCCTGCTGGGCCAGGGTTTCCTCGGCCGCCCCTGGCCGTCCGGCCCGGTCTGGCTGCTGCCCGCCCTCGCCCTCACGGTCACGGTCACGGCCTTCCTCACCACCGAACTCCCCACCCGCCGGGCCCTGCGCACCCCGCCCGCCGACGCCATCCGCGCCCAGTGAGCCGGGTGGGTGACCGTGTCTCAGGGCGGGTCGACTCAGGGCGGGTCGACTCAGGGCGGGTCGAGCGGTGTCTCGGTGGGCAGTGCCTGTTCTGCCCAGATGGTCTTGCCGGTGGGGATCTGGCGGGTGCCCCAGCGATCGGCGATCTGGGCGACGAGCATCAGCCCGCGCCCGCCCTCGTCGAAGACGCGGGCCCGCCGCAGGTGCGGGGCGGTGCTGCTGCCGTCGGAGACCTCGCAGATCAGCGTCGAGTCGCGGATGAGCCGGAGCACGACCGGGTCGGCGCCGTACCGGACGGCGTTCGTGACCAGCTCGCTGACGATGAGTTCGGTGGCGAACTCCGCCCCCGTCAGCCCCCAGTCGGCCAGCTGCTCACCCACCATCTGGCGGGCCCCGGCCACGGCCGCCGGGTCCCGCGGCAGCTGCCAGGTGCGTACCTTTCCGGCGTCGAGCGCGGCAGTGCGGGCCAGCATCAGCACGATGTCGTCGCCGGGACGGTCTCGCGGCACGGCGCGCAGCACCTGGTCGCAGGTCTCCTCCAGCGGTGCCGCGGGGTCGCTCAACGCCTGGTGCAGCAGGGCGAGACCGACGTCGATGTCGCGGTCGGCGGCCTCGACCAGACCGTCGGTGTAGAAGGCGAGCAGGCTGCCCTCGTCCAACTCGACCTCCACCGACTCGAACGGCAGGCCGCCGAGGCCGAGCGGTGGCCCGGCCGGCAGGTCCAGGAACCGTACGCCGCCGTCGGGGCGCACCAGGGCAGGCGGCGGATGTCCCGCGCGGGCCATGCAGCAGCGCCGGGACACGGGGTCGTAGACGGCGTACACGCAGGTGGCCCCGACCTCCCCCGACGCGTCCTGGGAACGCCCGCGTGCCTCGGGTCCCTCCTCCCGGTCGAGCCTGAGGACGACATCGTCCAGCTGGGTGAGGAGCTCGTCCGGAGCGAGGTCTACGTCGGCGAGCGTCCGTACGGCGGTCCGCAGCCGGCCCATCGTGGCCGACGCGTGGACGCCGTGGCCCACCACGTCGCCCACGACCAGGGCGACCCGGGCGCCGGACAGCGGAATCACGTCGAACCAGTCCCCGCCCACGTCCACGCCGGAACCGGCGGGCAGATAGCGGTAGGCCACCTCCATCGCCGCCAGGTCCCGCGGCTGGTCGGGCAGGAGGCTGCGCTGGAGTGCCAGCGCCGTCCGGCGCTCACCGGTGTAGCGGCGGGCGTTGTCCACACTCACCGCCGCTCTGGCGACGATCTCCTCCGCGAGCAGGAGGTCGTCCTCGGTGAAGGGCTCCGCGGTCCGGTGCCGCAGGAAGTGCACCAGGCCCAAGGTCACCCCGCGGGCACGCAGGGGCACCAGCATCACCGAGTGGATCATGTACGTGTGTACGGCCCTCGCGCGGGCCTCGAGGGACCTGATCCACTCCTGCATCCCCGGCTCTCCCGCCGCGTGCCGGGTGCCCCGGCCGGCGATCAGCGTCCGCGACGGCGGTGTCCCCACCGGGTAGACGGTCGTGTCCCCCGAGGCGACCACCGACTCGGGGACGCCCTCCAGCACCGACCGCTGGGCCGTGCGGCGCACGGTGACCGGCTCGCCCGGTGGTACCGGTCGCGGTTCGTCACCGAGGGCGACGGAGTCCAGCAGGTCCACGGTGACGAAGTCCGCGAACCCGTCCACGGCCACCTCGGCCAGCTCCTCGACCGTCCTCGTCACGTCCAGGGTGCTGCCGATGCGCAGGCCGGCGTCGTTGAGGACCACGAGGCGGCGGCGGGCCCAGTACTCCTCCGTGGTGTCGAAGACGGCCGAGGCCAGTCCCTGGACCGTGCCGCTCTCGTCCTTCAGCGGATAGATGAACATCGACCAGGCGTGCTCCCGGGTCTGTCCGGGCGCCTTGGCGTAGTCCTCGTGGAACACCGTCTCCCCGGTGCGCAGGACCTGCCGCTGGAGGCGGTCGTACTCGTCGAAGGGCGGGGTGGGCTGGATCTCCCACAGCGTCTTCCCCCGCATCTCCGCCACGGTCATGCCCATCACCTGCGCCATGACCGCGTTGGCGCCCACCAGCCGGGCCTCGCGGTCGTAGACCGCCACCGGCACGGGGAGTTGCGCGAGGGTGAGGTCCCACAGGGCCTCCGCGCCCGGCTCGGCCCGCGCGGCCCCGCTCGTCGGCGCGGCTCCCGTCACGAGCCAGGGGCGGCCGCCGCCCGCGTCCGCGAGCGGTGTCCCCCTCAGCCGCACCACGAACCGGTCGCCGTCCCGGTGCCGAAGCGCCACCTCGCTGGTCACCGGGCCGCCGTCGGCCAGGTGTCGCAGCGCGGACGCGGGCAGATCGGCGGCCAGGAGCCCGGCGGCCGGCCGGCCCACGATCTCGGCGGGTTCGTGTCCGAGCAGCCGCCGGGCCCCGGGGCTCCACACCATGACCGCTCCACCGGCGTCGATGACGACCGCGAAGTCCTCCGGTACTGGTACGGACACGATGCCTCCGGACGGGACGCCCCCGCTGCCCACGGGCTTCTCCGCCTGCTCTCACCCGACCGGTAGGGGTCGCGGTGGCCGGGACACTCTCCTCCCCACCAGTCTGGCAGCGGGACGACGACTCCGCGGCACCACAGCCGCCGCGTGCCTCGCGGCAGCGCGACCGCCCCTGGGCACGAGGCTCGTGGAATCCGCATGGCCGGCGGTTGCGGGACGGGCCGCGTCCGCACGGGGCGGGCCGGGTCGGGTCGCCGTCCGGGCCGGCGCCCGACCGGTTTCCCTCAGGCTCGCCCGCGTGACTCCGCGGCTGCACGGCCGCCCCTGGGCACGAGGCTCGTGGAATCCGCATGGCCGGCGGCTGCGGGGACAGCCGCGCCCGCACGGAACGGGCCGCGCCTGCACGGAACGGGCCGCGCCCGCATGGCCGGCGGCTGCGGGACGGGCCGCGCCCGCACGGCACAGGCCGCCGCCCACAGCCCGGGCCGGAGGCCGACCGGTTTCCCTCAGGCTCGCCCGCGTGACTCCGCGGCGCGTCGCGCCAGTGAGTCGAAGACCACCGCGGTGAGCAGCACCCCACCGGTGATCATGAACTGGACCGCGGGCTCCACCCCCAGCAGCGCCATGCCCGAGGCGATCGACTGGATGATGAGCACGCCCAGCAGCGCGGACCAGGTCGAGCCCCGTCCGCCGAAGAGGCTGGTGCCGCCGATGACGGCGGCGGCGATGGCGTTGATCAGCAGCATGCCGGAGCCCGGGACGGTGGTCGCCGAGGAGAGCCGCGACGCGACGAACAGGCCGCCGACCGCGGCCATGGTTCCCGACGCCAGGAACACCCAGATCCGCACCCGTGCCACATGGACCCCGGACCGCCGGGCCGCCTCCACCCCACCGCCCAGCGCCAGGACCTGGCGACCGTAGGGCGTACGACGCAGAAAGAGGTCGGAGGCGACCAGGGCGCCGATGAAGATCAGGAGCGCGAGCGGCAGGCCCTCGAACCGGCCCAGCACGTAGACGGTGGTGAACGCGACCACCGCGAGCAGAGCCGTCCGCGCCCAGATCTCGCCCACCGGCCGGTACGGCATCCCGGCGGCGCTGCGCCGTCTGCGGTCCTCGTAGGAGACGAGGAAGTAGGCGGCCGTGCCGAGGGTCGCCAGGCCGTAGGTGAAGACGACGGCGCTGAAGTAGCGGCTGGTCAGCATGGAGACCAGCCCGTCCTCGCTGAAACCGATGGAGCTCTCCGGCCCCAGCAGGTAGAGCATCAGGCCGTTCCAGGCCAGCAGGCCCGCGAGGGTGACGACGAACGCGGGGACGCCGATCTTGGTGAAGACCAGCCCCTGGAATCCCCCGGCCGCCGCGCCGCCGAGCACCGCGATGATCACGGCGAGCCATTCCGCCATTCCGAGGTTCACGTTCAGCGCCGCGAACATGGCGCCCGACAGGCCGGCGAGCGAGCCCACCGACAGGTCGAGCTCGCCGATCAGCAGCACGAAGACGACACCGACCGCGACCATGCCGGTGCCGACGATGTCCACGCTGAGGACCGACAGGTTGCGCGGCGAGAGGAAGTTGTCGTTGAGGGACTGGAAGACGATCCAGGTCACGGCGAGAGCGAGCAGCGGCGCGGTGGGGCCCAGTTCACCGTCGTGCAGTCTGCGGCGTACGGCAGCCGCCCAGGCCCGCAGCTGCTCGGTGTGCCACCGGCCTCCGCCGGCACGCCGGTCGTCGTCGGGCGGGGCGTCGTGCGCGGTGTCGTCGGGTGCGGCCTCGTGCGCGACGTCGACAGTGGGCGGATCGTCGTCGGACGTGGCGTCGGCGGCGGACGCGGCGTCGGTGGAGCGTGCCCGGACCCCCTTCCACCTGCCGCTCCACCCTCCCCTCCATCTCACGGCCATACCTCCTCCGGGTTCGGCGGGCGGCGGGCGGCGGTGTTGTCCACCGCGCCGGTGACGGAGGAGATGATCTGTTCCTGGGAGGTGGTGTTCACGTCGAAGAAGCCGTTGTTCCGGCCGAGGCGCAGGACGGCGACCCGGTCGGCGACGGCCTTGATGTCACCCATGTTGTGGCTGACCAGAAGCACCCCGGCGCCCTGGTCGCGCAGCTCCTCGATGAGGTCGAGCAACTGGTTGGTCTGTTCCAGGCCCAGGGACGCGGTGGGCTCGTCCAGCAGCAGCAGCCTGGGCGCGCTGAGGAACGAGCGGGTGATCGCGACGACCTGCCGCTGGCCTCCGGACAGGGTGGCGAGCGGCGCCCGCACGTCGGGGATGCGGACGGAGAGGGTTTTCAGCAGCTCGCGGGTCCGGCGCTCCATCTCCACCTCGTCGAGGATGCCGAACCGGTGGAGTTCCCGGCCGAGGTAGAGATTGCCGACGACATCGAGGTTCCCGCACATCGCGAGGTCCTGGTAGACGGTCGCGATCCCGAGGAGCTGGGCGTCCTGGGGGCGCCTGATCTGGACGGCGCTGCCCTCCCACTCGATGACACCCTTGTCCGCCGGACCGACCCCCGAGATCACTTTGACCAGGGTGGACTTGCCGGCCGCGTTGTCGCCCAGCAGGGCGACCACCTCCCCCGCCCTGACCTCCAGTTCGATGTCCACCAGGGCCTGGACGGCGGCGAAGCGCTTGGAGACGCCGCGCAACGCCAGCAGTGGCTGAACCACGGGCCACCTCCTTCCGCCTTAGGGGAACGCTCATCAGGTGAGTCCGGCCTTGTCGCAGGCGGACCGGAGCTTGGGGGTACAGATATGGTCAATGGTGTAGATACCGTCCTTCACCAGAGTGTCCTTGATGTTGTCGACCGTCACCGGGACCGACGGCAGCAGGACCGCCGGGATGTCCTTGGTGGTGACGCTGTCGACGGTGGTGGTGGCGATGGAGTCGACGGACTGGCCGCGGCCCAGGGCGAGGGCCATCTCGACGGCGGCGTCGGCGGCCGCCTTGTACGGCTTGTAGACGGTCATGTACTGGCCGCCCTGGACGATGCGCTGCACGGCCGCGAGGTCGGCGTCCTGGCCGGTGACCGGGGGCAGCGGCTTGACCGAGCTGGCATTGAGGGCGGAGATGACGGCTCCGGCGAGGCTGTCGTTGGCGGCCAGCACGCCGTCGATGTTGCCCGCGCCCAGGGCGGCGATGGCGCCGGTCATGTTGACGTAGGCGTTCTCCGGCCGCCATCCGACGGTGTCGTAGGACTTGCCGATGTCGACCTTGCCCTTGAGGACGGAGAGCGCTCCCCGCTTGAACCAGCCGGCGTTGGGGTCGATCGTGGCGCCGTTCATCATGACGATCTGGCGGCCGTCCGCCTTGGTCCCCATGCCTTTCAGGAGGGCCTCGCCCTGGAGCTTGCCCACCGTCGCGCCGTCGAAGGTGACGTAACCGGAGATGGGGCCCTGCGCGAGCCGGTCATAGGCGACCACCGGGATGCCGGCCTGGTGCGCGGACTCGACCGACGACTGCAGCGCCTCGGGGTCGACGGCGGCGACGATCAGGACGTCCACCCCCTTGGTGATCATGGCTTCGAGCTGCTGTCGCTGGACCGCCGGCTCACCCGTGGCGGCGACGGCCGCCGGCGGGCAGTGCGGGCACAGCCGCTTCAGCTGCTTCTCCATCAGGGGCTTGTCGAACTGTCCGAACCGGGAGGCGCCGCCCCCGGGGAGCAGCACTCCGACGGTGATGTCGTCGCCCGCGCTGCCGCCACCGCCGTTCCCGCCGCAGGCCCCGGTCAGGGCCAGGCCGACAGCCATCACGACCGCCGCGGCGGCCCGGGAGGCACGGGAGGTGCTGGAGGCGCGGGAGGCAGGCGTGGCGGACCTGCGCTTCGAGGCCGGAAGGCTGACACCGAGACCCATCGTCGGTTCCTTTGTGAAATTTGTCCGAGATTGCCGGGCAACGAGAGTTTCGTACCAAGAGTAGCCAAGTAGGCGATTTGCTCCTCTTAGGGTCCGGCCCGCCGACCGTGCCAGGCGGCGAACCGCGGGCCGGTGAGGTACTCGGGTGGAGCTGAGTACGAGCGCTCTGGTCGATGACGGGTCGAGCCGAAACGCTGGATACATGCGAACAGACCTGTCGAAACCCCTTCTCCGGCTGTCGTGGATCCTCCTGACGGCCGTTGTGTCGGTGGCGGCGTGGGCCGCCTGGCTGGGCTGGGACCAGCACCGTGACGAGCACCCCGATGGATCGACGACCGGCCCCTACGAGGCGTGGCAGGTGATCGGCCTGGTGCTGACCCTGCTGCTGCCGGTGTGCTGGGCTGCCTACCGGCGTCACTTCGCGGCAGCCGTGCTCGGGACCACCGTCGGCCTGACCGCCGCCGTCGGCTACGACTGGTCGGACGACTCCAGCGGCCTCTGGGTGGTCGGCGTGGCGATGGTCATGCTGGGGACCCTCCTCGCGACCGCCGCCGTGTCCGCCGTGACCGCGTCCGTGACGGGGGGCGGAGGGGACGGATCGTGACGGCGCCCCCAGGCTGTTCTCGGACGCCTGTGGTGGTGCGCGCCGGCCGCCCAGGAGTCACCATGTCCTGGAGGAGGCCACGGCCCGCACGCCGAGCGCGCGGATCCTCGCCCGAGAGGACGTACCCCATGCCCGAGCTGCCGGACGTCGAGGGATTCCGGGAGGTGCTCAGGTCCTGCGCGAAGGGCAGGGTCATCCGACACGTCGACGTGCGCGACCCGGGCGTCCTGCACGGGGTGAGCGCGAGACGGCTGCGCGACGCTCTGGAAGGCCGGCGTTTCACCGAGCCGGAGCGGCACGGCAAGTGGCTGCTCGCCCGCACCGGCGGCCCCACCCTCGTCCTGCACTTCGGCATGACCGGTCAACTGGTCTGCGCCCGGCCCGACGACGCGTACGAGGCCCACGACCGCGTCCTGTTCACGGTGGGCGGCGACCGTCAGCTCCGCTTCCGCGACCAGCGCAAGCTCCAGGGCCTGTGGCTCGCCGACGACGACCGCGATGCCGCACGGCTGCTGGACCGCCAGGGCCCCGACGCGATGGCCGTGGACCGCGCGGAGTTCGAGTCCGCGCTCTCCGCCCGCCGCGGCAGCGTCAAGACCGTCCTCATCGACCAGTCCGTCCTGGCCGGACTCGGCAACCTGCTGGCCGACGAGATCCTGTGGCGCGCCGGGCTGCGCCCCACGACGCGGGCGAGCGACCTCACCGAGGCCGACCGCCGTCGCCTGTACACCCAGATGCGCCGCACGCTGCGCTCCGCCGTCTCCGTCGGCCGCGTCCCACCGCGTGACTCCTGGCTCACCGGCCACCGCGACCGCCCCGATCCGACCTGCCCGCGCTGCGGCACCCCCCTGCGCCGGTCCCGTACGGCGGGCCGCGGCACGGTGTGGTGCCCGCGGTGCCAGGGGAACGAATCCTGAGAGATCTACTCAGCAGGCGCCGAACAAAGCGCAAATGACACAAATGAAAAAACGCTCTCATCAAGGTTTCACCGACGCCACGGTCACTCATTTGCCGCGCAACTGGAGGAGTGGGCAGGCCGTTAGCGGGACATGACGAAACCAATGCCCTTCGGTTTGCCCCGCCGCGGCGCGCGGACGCAGAATCATTCCGCGGACAGCGATATGACCGTTGGGAAATACTCTTACACGGCTGGTACGGCATATTCGGCGCTCGACGCCCGTGGCACTCTGCTCGGGGACGGCGTCCGGGTCGAGAACCGGGTTACCGAGTCGCTGCTCACCGAGTTCCTCACCCTGCTGGATGCGGCCCAGGCGGAACTCAACCAGCGATGGAGCGGACAGAGAAACTCCGACTGCCATTCGGACCGCATCTGACGTCGGCGAATCATATGAATCACGACTACGCGGATCTCGCTTTCACCCAACGTGAGTGGTACCCCGACGCATACCCTTTCGGGGCGGGTACCAGCTGGCACGGCAGCCCGGTCGACTCCCTGCACTCAGGAACCCCGTTGGAACCCCCCGATGCGGGGTGGGACCCGGTCGAGGAACTCGCCCACCTCCTGCAGGACGCCGTGCCGACGGAACGGGCGGCCGTCGTACCGCCGCCGCGCAACGAGCCCTCGCCCGGCGTCGAGTTCACCGACCCGTTGGAGAACCTCGCCCAGATCACGGCGCAGTTGCCGCCCATCCGGCGTTCGTCCGGGCACCGGAAGGTCCCCGACCGCACCTTCCGCTTCAGGTGGTTGCAGACGGGCAGCTTCGTGATCGTCGCGTTCGTCGCCGTCATCGTGGCGATGGTCAGCGTCTTCGGCGGCGTGGTGGCCTACGCGCCCCTGCTGCACGTCACGTCCAGTGCGAAGGGCGGCACGGTCTCCTGGTGGCCCCTTCTCGTGTACGGCCCCTGGATCGTCGCCTCGCTGTCCATCCTGCGCGCTGCCCTGCACCGACGCCGGGCTCTGCACTCCTGGTTCGTCGTGCTGCTGTTCTCCTCCGTGGCCATGGCGCTGTGCGTCACCCAGGCCGAGCGGACGTTCACCGGTATCGCCGGAGCCGCCCTGCCGGCCATCGCGTCCCTGGCGTGCTTCCAGCAACTGGTCCGGCAGATCACCTTGACCCTGCCGCCGCGCCAGCGCCAGAGCACCTCCCGTCACCGCACCTAGGGCGAGCCTGCAAAGCGCTTCAAGTGGCCTTCCGGGTCCCTCAGTTGCGCCCCCTGAGTCACCAGCATGCGCCGGACCACGGGCGCGGGCATACGGATCACCACCGGCCGCCGCAGGGTCAGCTCCCGTACGGCGGCCTGGGTACGACTGGGGCGCACCCGGTTGGTCACCCGGGCCACCACCCGTACGTCCACGGTGAACTGGACGAGGACCGACTCGAACTTGGGTTTGTGCAGCGGCATCGTGCCGGAGGCGTTCACCGCCGCGTCGGACGTGCCGCCCGCGCCGCCCGCGTTGCCCATCAGCTGGTTGAGACGGAACTGGTCCGCGTTGAGCAGCCCCGCGCCCGCCAGACCGTACGCCGACCTGCCGTGGTCGGCGGAGCTCTGACCGTCCGTCTGGGTGGGCCGGGGCGCGTCCAGGTGGCTCTGGCCCACCGTCTCGAAGGTCATCTTGTCGCCCACGCCCAGGACCCGCCCGGCACGCAGCCGCGCGTGCAGTGACGCGCGCAGGTCCTGGCCCTCGGCACCGGAGGCGTGTACCGGCGGCAGCTCCGCGCCCGCCGAGGTCAGCAGCGGCAGCGCCGCGATCAGCCACTCGGTGGATACCGCCTCGTTCAGGGCGTACGCGGCCGCCTGCCCCTGCCGCCCGAAGCGGTCCCCGCCGCCCGCCTCCCGGACCGCGGAGTTGACCAACTCCCGTACCTGCGGCGCCCCTTGGAAACCGTTGACCTGCGCCTCCATCGGAAGCTTCACGCCCACGGAGCGCCAGGCACCGAGCCCGGCCGAGCGGTTGTCCCGCGGGCCGGGGGCGGCGGCGGGCGCGCTCGTACGCTCCACGGCCACCCGGCTGAGGGCCGCGAGGTCCTTGTCCAGGACGCGGTGGGTCAGCGCCTGACGGCCCAGGGAGACGAGCGCCAGCCGGCGGCCGCCCCGGTGCAGTTCCAGGGTCGCCTCGATCGGCACCCGCATCTTCGTCGACTTCGCGGTCTTGGCCTCCGCGACCGTCTTCACGCCGAGCTGTCCACGGCTGACGGAACCGGTGCGCCACGAGTCGCCCGAGCCGACGCCGAGCCCCGCCGAGCCACCCGTGCTCTTCAACGGCCCCGCCCCGCCGTCCGGTTTGCCGGAACCGGCGAGGACGCCCTCCGCGCCGGTCGTCACGCCCTCGTCGTGGGAGGCGCCCTGCTGGGCGACGGCCGCGGTGATGTACTCCATGTCCCGGCCGTCGCCCGCCGCCCCGTCCGACGTGCCGTCGCCCTGGCGGTTGACCTTGAACACCGCCCAGTACGGAGTCCTGCGGCCGTCGAACAGCTCGACGGTGACCCCGCCGTCCATCGCGCCGGACAGCAGCCCGGCGGAACCGTCCCGGTCCAGGACGCGCAACAGCCGCTGCACGTTGTCGTTGCGGTCCTCCAGCTGCCGCCTGGGCAGCAGGTCGTCGGCGAGAGCCCGCTGCCCGCTCTCCGCGAGGCGCGTGCGCAGCCGCTCCAGCAGCGGTACGAAGTTCGGCAGGTTCTCGATCATGCCGAAGCCCAGGGGCAGCCCTCGGTCGAAGGACGGACCGGAGTGGACCCGCGCGGACGGGGCGGCCGGCGAGGAACCACCCGCGTCCGTGGCCCGGTCCGACTCCCCGGCCTCGCGCTCGGCGCCCGCCCGCGAACTCTCCGCCCTGGCCTCTCCCTTCGACGAGGACGACGGCTCCCCGTTCCGGGAGGACGACGCCTCCCCCTTCCGGAACGACGACATCACGCCCGGATCGGCGTCGAGCTTCAGCTGCCGCCGTATCGGGGCCGGCAGTTGCTCCTCCGTCAGCCACACCGCCGCTTCGCCCGGCAGGGTCCGGGCGGCCTTCGCCACGTAGGGGCCGCCGCCGGTGACCTCGACCTCGGCGACCATGGTGACCAGCAGGTCGCACCGGACCAGGTAGAGCGGCGCCTTCCTCGGAGTGTGGGCGTTGCGCTCGACCGTGCCGGACAGGGCGGCGGACCGGGCGTCGCCCGCACTGGCGGTACGGCTCGCGGACAGGCCCTCGCCCAGCCGCCACTCGGGCCCGTTCTGCGAGCCGACCGCCCCGACCTGCGCCGTACGGGTCGTGCCGTGCCCCTGCTGTCCGGCGGCCTGGTGGCCACCGAGCACGAAGGTCTCGGTGCCGGGACCCGCGCCCCGGTGCACGAACTTCGGGTTGGCCAGCGTGAGCCGGGTGCCGACCGCCCCGTTCAGCGCGGCGAGGCGGCGCGGGTGGCGCAGGTTCTTCACCACCCACCCGGAGGACGCGGCCTGCCGCAGCGACGCCGTGATGGCCTGCGGGCTGAACCGCTCCTCGATCGCCAGCCGTGGCGCGAGCCCCTCCGTCCGCAGCGCGGGATCGTCGCGGACGCCCTTGTTGCGGGCGGCGGCCCGGGACAGCAGCTCGAAGGCGAGATCCCGGACGGCCTGGCCGTCACCGACGGTCTCCACCAGCTGCCAGTCCCGCAGCGCCCGCCCGGTGGACGGCCGGGGAGTGAGCGTGGCCAGGTCGCCGATGCCCTCGGCGGTGACCGCGTGGTCGGGCCGCGCGGCCCGCGCCCGGCGGTCGGCGATCACCGTGTCGTGCCGCTGCCTGCCCTCCTCGTCGAGGGTGAACTCGGCCGGCGTGACGAGCCGTACCTCCTGTTCCTCCAGGTGCAACCCGCCCAGCAGCTTCGCCTCCGGCGCGTTACGGCCCGGGGAACCGGGGGTGAGACCGCGGGCGAGCTTGCGCTGCCGGGACGTCATGGTGACGTCCACGTCGAGGCGCAGGGCAGCTCCGAAGACGCCGGCCGTCTCGGAGCCGTTGGTGAGGACGTCCGTACGGGTGGTGGGACCGGCCTGGTTACGGCGGGTGCCCACGCTGTGCTGCTCGTAGCGGGCCGAGCCGGTGAGGACGCCGGGGACCAGCCTGGCCTGGGCGAGGACCAGACCGCCGAGGGAACGCGAACTGCTGCGTCCGCTCTGCGTGCTGGCGGCGACACCGGAGTGGCTGCGGACCAGCCAGTCGTTCGTGTCGCCGAGGTAGCCGGTCTCGCGGAGCGCGCCCTTGACCCGTATCTGCACGTCGTGCGCGTGCATCGTGGTCTTGCGGCGCAGCCGCACCCGGATACCGGTGGACAGCAACTGGTCCTTGTTGACGCGGAGGTTGGTCTCCGACAGGACGGCCATCAGTTCGCGGTAGTTGCGCCGCTGCACCTCGGCCTCCTCCCTGCCGGGGGGCGCGGCGGGCGCGCCGGGCGGGGTCGCGCCGAAGGCGGGCAGATAGCCGGCCAGCCGGGGATCGGTCGCGAACAGCTCGGTCACGGCCTTCACCATGGGCCCGGTGTCGAGTTGGCTGAGGGTGACGCTGTTGCCCATGGCGCCGAAGGGGAGATGACGCTCGACGTCCGTCTCGTTGCCTTCCGCGTCGGTCCGCTTCGGCTTCTCGATGAACTCCCCGGCGGTGACGCCCGGCGGCAACGGCAGCCCGAGGGACCGCGCCTCGTCGGCCCGCAGGCTGATCCACACCGTCATCGAGTGCTGGGCGCTGCGGGTGCCGGGCCGCAGGATCATCCGCGCCGACCGGGGGCCCGTACCCTCCACGGTGAACGTCGCGGTCCCGAGGTAGAGCACCTTGTCGCCCCGGACCTCCGCGCCCTGCCGGCTCGACACGGTCTGCTCGGCCACGGTGAACCGCGCCTTGCGGGCCGCCGCGAGGGGCATGGCCGTGGCCCGGACGACAGCGGCGTTCGCTGCCGCTCCGACGCCGATCGCCGGGCCCACGCCGCCCGCGACGGCGCGCCCCTTGCCCGCGCTCTCGGTGACGGTGTGCTGGGTCTGCTGATGGGTGCGCAGCTGGGTCCTGCCGGTGCTCCAGGCGGGCGACAGGCCGGTGATCGCGGCGCGCATGCGGTAACTGCCCATGCTGCTGCCGTCCTTGGACCGCAGGTCCTCACCGACGACGCCGTCGCCCAGCAGCCGGGGCAGGTCCTCCAGGACGGTCGCCGTGGACGTCGCCTCGTACAGCCGGATGCGGCCGGGCGCTCCGGGTGCGGTGAGCGAGGGGTGCAGGACGGAGGCGACCGTGTCGAAGAGCCCGCCGCCACCCTGGTGCGGGGCGGCGGTGTCGGTGACGGCGACCGGCGCCAGGGAGTCGGCGAGCGAGACACGCCGCGCGGTGTCGGCCCGGACGGGCCGTGGCGCCGGAGGTGCCGGTGTGCCGGCCAGGACCAGGTGTTCGGTCGGCACCCGCTGGGTGAGCGTGCCCGAGCCGCCGAAGGTCCGCGCGTCCTCGGTGCCGCGTCGGGCGATCCGTACGCCGTAACGCACCCTGCGTGGCACCTCGACCGAGCCCTTGTCGCTGCGCAGCACGCGCGGTTCGGCCACGTTGCGCTGGCTGCGGGACTCCCGCGAGGACTGCCAGGGCTGCACGTTGGCCGTGCCCGCGGCGCCCGCCCAGAACCCGGGGGCGACGGGCGCGAGGCCGAAGGCCATCCCGCCCAGGCCCCTGGTCGACGAACCACCGGCGGTCGTCGCCACGGTGGCGGCGGTGTTGTGCTGGGCGTCGACCTTGGTCTCCTTGCCCTCGGCCTCGTCCACCGCGGCGAGCGGCGCCCCGCCCGGGTCCGGCACGGTGTTCGCGAGGGTGCCCCCGGGGTGGAAGACCGGCGGCCGGTCGTCGGGGGCGGGGGAGATGGTGACGGTGACGTCGAACCACTCCTTGCCGTCCTTGCCCTGGACCCCGAAGGCGCGGCCCTGACCGAAGAAGGACTCCGGCCGTCCGGCCAGTTCGGCGCCGATGTCGGCGACCGTGCCGTCGCCGTGCCCGGCGGCGGCGGCCACCGCGTTCCGGACGAACTCGTGCCCGGTCAGCCCGTACGCCGTGGACAGACCGGCCGCCTCCAGGGCCATCAGGTACGGCGGCAGGACGAGCCCCGGCTCGGTGCGCTCCTCGTCGATGCGGGGCGGCGGCGCGGAGAGCTGTCGTCGTCCGGCCGGCTGCCAGGGGCCCTGTTCCCCGCGCTGTAGTGCCCGTGCGGTGGCCGCGTTCCCCGCGGACCGCTGCAGGGCGAGCAGGGCGGGCGGCGTGAGGCCGGTTCCGGACCCGGACGGCCTGCCGGCACGAGGTGGCCGGGGGCTCTCCTGAGAGGCGTCGGTTCTGCCGTCCCCTGCCTGCCGCTGCGTCCGCACGGGTTCACGCTATGCACGGACGGGCCAGGTGGAGGGCCGTACGCCAACTGCCGCGCCATTCGTCGCTCGTGCAACACCATCACGCCAACTCCCGTACATCCAGGGGTTGTTTACCGCCTCGGCGGTGGTATGCGCGGACAGGCCCTAGGTCTTCTTCGGTGGCGCCGGCACGCACAGCCACGCCAGGCCCGCGGCGGCCAGGTAGGCGAGCGCGCCGATGGCCATGCTGGTGCGCAGCCCTGTGGTGAAGTCGGTGGCCGTGGCGAGCAGGCTGCCGCCCAGCGCGACACCGGTGGCGCTGCCGATCTGGCGGGTGGTGTTGAACAGGGCTGAGGCGGCGCCCGAGTACGCCTCCGGCGCGGCGCCCATCACGGTGGCGGTCGAGCCGGTGAGGGCGAAGGAGGTACCGAATCCGGCGGCCATCATCGGCGCCACCAGCAGCGGGTAGGCCGGGTCGGCTCCCGCCGCGGCCCAGCCCGCCAGCCCCAGGGCGGCCAGCAGCATGCCGGAGATCACCAGCGGACGGTCACCGGTGCGGCGGGTCAGCCGCCCCGACAGCACCGAGGCGAACATGGTCATCGCCACCGCCGGGAACAGCGCCAGTCCGGTGCCGAGGGCGCTGAAGCCGCGCTGGTGCTGGAACTCCAGGCTGGCGGTGAACACCATGCCGTAGAAGCCGAAGTTGAACAGCAGGCCGATGACGGCTCCACCGCTCATCGCCCGAGACCGCAACAGGCTCGGCGGAAGGACGGGGGAGGGGGCCAGCCGCTCGCGCACCGTGAACCCGGCGGCGGCCAGCACGGCCAGACCCACCCCGGCGAGAACGGCCGGATCGGACCAGCCCCGCCGTCCCGCCTCGTTGAGCGCCGCGGTCAGCAGCGCCACCGCCGTCACGACCGCGCACTGCGCCGGCCAGTCCAGGGGCCTTTCGGTGCGCCGGGGCGAGCGGGCCACATGCCGCAGCGTCAGCACCAGGCAGGCGGCGCCGACGGGCAGGTTGATGAGGAACACCCAGCGCCAGCCCACGGTGGAGACGAGCAGCCCACCGAGCAGCGGTCCGGCGGCGGCCGCGATGCCCGCCATCGAACCCCACAGTCCGAAGGCCCGCGAGCGTGTGGCGGGCGCCGGGTAGGCCTGCTGGAGCAGGGCCAGGGAACCGGGCACGATCAGCGCCGCCCCGAGCCCCTCCACCAGCCGGGCCGTGGTCAGGAAGGGGGCGCTCGGCGCGAGCGCGCACGCGGCCGAGGACAGGGTGAACACCGCCACGCCCGAACAGAAGACCCGGCGGTTGCCCAGCCGGTCGCCCAGCGCGCCACCGGTCAGCAGGAACCCGGCGAACACCAGGGTGTACCCGTCGGTGATCCACTGGATGCCGGTGAGCGAGGCCGACAGTTCCCGGCCGATCACCGGCACCGCGACATTGATGGCCGTCACGTCCAGGATCACCATGAAATACCCGGCGCACACCGCCAGCAGCGGTGCCCAGGACCGTCGCTCGGGCCCGGGGTCCGACGCGGGAGGTGGCGTGGACTCACCGCCGCCGGCCGGCTCCGCGAACGCCACGGCCCCCACTCCATCCCATCCACCGGACACGCCACACCAAACGCCACGATAAGGGCCTTAAGGGGCGTAAGCAGTCTCAAGGGATCGTGTGCTGACGGTCATCCGTGTCCCCATCACCCGCACGCACCACCCAGGGCCGTTCGGACGTGTCCTGGTGGCGCCCGCCACGCCCCGCCCGCACGCTGGATCCGACTGTGGACGCGCCCCGCGTGCCGTGCGGAGGCAGGCCTCTGGGAGGACTTCGTGACTGCTTCGTCGCCCGCCACCGACGTACCACCCGCCCGGTACGACGACCTGCGTGCCCTGGTGATCAACTGCACCCTCAAGCGCTCGCCGGGCACCAGCAACACCCAGGGGCTGATCGACCGCAGCACCGCCATCATGGACGCGCAGGGAGTGCGGGTCGACGTCCTGCGGGCGGTGGACCACGACATCGCCACCGGCGTCTGGCCGGACATGACGGAACACGGCTGGGAGCGCGACGTCTGGCCGGAGCTGTACCGGCAGGTCCTCGCGGCCGACATCCTGGTGCTGGCCGGGCCCATCTGGCTGGGCGACAACAGCTCCGTGATGAAGCAGGTCATCGAGCGCCTCTACTCGTGTTCCAGCCTGCTCAACGAGGCCGGGCAGTACGCCTACTACGGCCGCGTCGGCGGCTGCCTGATCACCGGCAACGAGGACGGGGTGAAGCACTGCGCCATGAACGTCCTCTACAGCCTGCAGCACCTCGGCTACACCATCCCGCCGCAGGCGGACGCCGGATGGATCGGCGAGGCGGGCCCCGGCCCCTCCTACCTCGACCCCGGCTCGGGCGGCCCGTCGAACGACTTCACCAACCGCAACACCACCTTCATGACCTGGAACCTGCTGCATCTCGCGCGGGCGCTGAAGGACCTGGGCGGCATCCCGGCCTACGGCAACCAGCGCACCGCCTGGGACGCCGGCTGCCGACACGACTTCGAGAACCCCGAACACCGGTAGGGAGACCGGTCGCCGGGGCGGCGGACGCGCGGAGGCTACCCGTGCTTCCCGCTGCCCTGGCCGCCGCTGCCCTGGCCGCCGCTCGCTCGGCCGCTGTCCCCGGCCGCGTTGTCCGTGCCGCCGGGGTTGCCGCCGGACGTGCCGGTGTTGCCGGACGTGCCGGTGTTGCCGGACGTGCCGGTGTTGCCGGACGTGCCGGTGTTGCCCGCCGTGCCGTTGCCGTCGCCGGACGTGCCGGTGTTCCCAGCCGCCCCGTTGCCGACATCCGAGGCGCCCCCGCTGGGTCCGCCCGTGCCGGCCGGTGCGCTCGGCGCGGCTTCCGCCCGGGTCAGCTGCTCGGAGCAGTAGCCGTCGACCTCGGCCGGGCCGCCGGCGGCCGTGACGAGCCGCTGCCAGGCCGTCGCGTCGAGCGCCTTGCCGCGGTCCTTGACCTTCTGGTAGGCGCGGCAGTGGGCCTCGACGTCCTGAGCGTCCGCCGATCCGCCCGTCGATCCGGGACCCGCGGACGCCGACGACGAGGCCTTTCCGCCCGGCCTGTCCGGGGCGACCGCCGACGGGGACCCGGTCCCCCGGGCTGCACCGGCGTCGTCCTCGGAGTAGCCGACCGCACCGATGGCCGCGACCGCGGCACCACCCAGGGTGAGGCTGGCGAACACCACGCCGAACGTGATCCTCATCGGGCGCCAGGAACGCCGCTCCGCGGGCAGCCGCCAGTCGTCCCGGCGTCGGGTGCGCGCCCGGTACGCGCCCGCGCCGTGGGCGGTCCGGAAGGCGGCCACGGCCCGCTGTTCGGCCTCGGGGTCGGGCTCGCCCGCGCGGATGGCGGTGCCCAGCATCGTCTCCAGCGCGGCGGCGTCACGCTCATCCCACGGATCAGGCGCGCCACCGCCGGGGTGCACGTGTCGACGGCCCGGAACTGCGCCGCCGTTCATCCGTTCACCCATGTCCGCTTCCGTTCCTGTCCGCTGCCGTTCCGGTCCGACGGGTTCGATTCGTTCGGGGCGTCGGATCCTGGGGCCCGACCGCCGCTTCCGCCGACCGCCGACCGGTGTGCCCACTGTGGCCGTCGTCGTTCATGTGCCGTCGTCGTGCATGTCGACTCACCCAGCGTTCAGGAAGCCTCATCCGTCACACCCGCGTCCGTCCCGCTCCCGACGCCCAGCTGACGGGCGAGGCGTTTCAGCCCCCGGTGGGCGGCCGTGCGCACCGCTCCGGGGCGCTTGCCCAGGACGCGTGCGGCGGCGGGGCCGTCCAGGCCGACGACGACTCGCAGGAGTACCGCCTCGGCCTGGTCCTGCGGCAGGCTGCGGACCAGTTCCAGGGCCCGCTCGGTGGACAGGGACTCAAGGGCCTGTTCGTGGGTGCTGTGCGGACAGGGCAGGTTCAGTAGGTCCTGTTCGGTCCCGCCCGCCCGGGGCCGCACGCGCCGGCGGCGCAGATGGTCCAGTGCCCGGTGCCGTGCGATGGTCGCGCACCAGCCGCGGAACCCGGCACCGTCGCCCTTGAACCGCCCGAGGTCGCGAGCGATCTCCAGCCAGGCGTCGGACGCCACGTCCTCCGCATCGTCGCCGACGAGTCCGTGCAGGTAGCCGAGCAGGCCCGGCTGCACGATCCGGTAGGCGACCGCGAAGGCGGTCTCGTCACCGTCCTGGGCCCGCGCGACGGCCGCGCCCAGTTCTCCGTCGTACGCCTGTACGCGCCGGGTCTGCCGTACCTGGCCCAAGACTGTCCTCGTTCGCACCGGTTCATGACGTTCATGTCGTCCGCCGCGCTCCGGTCGCTTCGACGGCCCCACCATGACCAGCGTCCGTGCTCACCGAAGTGTCACAATCCACCGGCGTCCTTCACGGGTCCGGCCACGGCCGGGTGACGTTTCTCGCCGGCCCTGCGCTTTCTGGAGGGCCAGGGTCCGTGCGGGAAGCCAGGACGACCGTCCGAGCGGACCCAGGCACCGCGTCCACCCCCCTCTCGGACCCCTCTCCCTGGCTCCTCTGTCCCCCCGGGAGTGCCACGGAGAGGGACGGCGCGGCCGGAACCCCGCCCACTGCACGGGGTTCCGGCCGCTCCCCGGACCGAGGTGTAACACTTCCGGCCGAGTGCGCTCTTTCCATGTGGGCGACCGCGTCGGTCGACCAGGACAGGGGGTCACGACTCGTGCAGGGGACGAACGACATCGGCGGACGGTACGGCGAGGTTCCGTCCTACGGCGACGGCGCCGAGTACGGGTATGGCCACGGCTACGAGTACGGCGGCGCCGCCCGCACCGCCACGTCACCGTGGGACCCCTCACCGTGGGACTCTCCCCACGGTGACGTCCTCACCGTGCCGTTTCCGGAGTTCGACCCACTCGGCCCTCCCGCCACGGACACGGAGCCGGACGCGTCGGCGAGCGAGTCGGGGCGGCCCGTCTTCTTCGAATCCCCGGGGCGACGCCATCGCCGTCCACGCAGTCTGCTCCGCGCCACCAGGCTGCTGGTGATTCCGGCCGGCGGCTACGTCGCCCTGCTGATCAGCGCGATGCTGGGCGGCCCCGGCATCAGCTCCTCCTTCGCCCCGCAGCCGGACTCCACGCACCCGGGCACACCCCGCGCGACAGCACCCGACTCCGCGCCCGGCACGGGCCCCTCCGCCGGGAGCCCGAGCTCCGCCAAGGCGCAGCAGGACTCCCGCCCAGGCGCGCCGAAGCCTCCCGGGACCACCGAAGGCTCGACCTCCCCCACTGCCCCCGCGGTACCTTCCGGTCCCACCGTCGGCTCGGCGTCCCCCACCGCCCCCGCGACCACGTCCGAGCCCACCGCGGAGCCCACCAGGACCACGTCCCCGACCCCGACCGCCACCCTCACCCCCTCCGCCAGGGGACGCGCCCTCGGCTCATCCCACAAGCCCGTGAAGTGAGACGGCAATCCAGGCCCCCTGTGCCCGCTCTCGCTGCGAGCAGCGCTGGTTATCCTCGACCGTGATCGGTTTCCCGAGGCCGGGTGGTTCGCGATGAAAGGCATCGACTCGTTCCCGCTCGGTGCCGCGACCACGCTCGCCGAACTCGCCCGGGATCCGCACCCACGACTGGCGCTGCTCCGGGCTCATGAGCCCGTGTCCTGGCTGCCCGAGCTGGACGGCTGGCTGGTGACCCGCCGCGACCTCGCCCTGGACGTGATGCGCGACGCCGCGACCTTCACCGTCGACGACCCCAGGTTCTCCACCGCGCAGGTCGTCGGGCCGAGCATGCTGTCCCTGGACGGTGACCGGCACGCGCGTCACCGCGGACCCTTCAACGCTCCCTTCCGGCCCCGGGCGGTGCGTGACGGCTTCGCCGCGTTCATCGAGCGGGAGACCGACCGGCTGATCACCGGTCTGGAACCCGCGGGCGCCGCCGAGTTGCGGCGTGCCTTCGCCGGTCCGCTCGCTGTCGCCGTCGTCACGGAGGCCCTGGGGCTGGAAGGCGTCACCGCGGCTACGGTGCTGTCCTGGTACGACGCCATCGTGCGGTCGGTCTCGGAGATCAGCTCCGGACGGCCGGAGGATCCCCGCGGTGCCACGGCGTACGCGGGGCTGCGGACCGCTGTGGAAGCGACCGTCGCCGAACCGGGCCGCTCCTCCCTTCTCGGCGCCGCCGCCGAGCGGCTGACGCTGCCCGAGGTGGCGTCCAACGCCGCGGTGCTGATGTTCGGCGGCATCGAGACCACCGAGGCGATGATCGTCAACGCCCTGCTGCACCTGCTGCTCCACCCCGACCAGCTCGCCCTCGTCCAGGCCGACGACGATCTGCTGGACGGCGCGGTCGAGGAATCGCTGCGTCTCGAACCCGGTGCGGCGGTCGTGGACCGCTATGCCACCCGCGACGCCGCCCTCGGCCCGGCCACGATCCGCCGGGGTGACCGCGTCACCGTCTCCCTGACCGGGGCCAACCGCGACCCGGCCGTCTTCGCCGACCCCGACCGGTTCGACGTCCGGCGCGAGAACGCCCGTCTCCAGCTGGCTTTCGCGCACGGCCCGCATCACTGCATCGCCGCGCATCTCGCCCGGCTCGAGACCCGCGTCGCCCTCCAGCGTCTCCTCGCCCGGCTGCCCGCCCTGCGCCTGGACCCGGACCACCCCACCGCCCCGCACGGCCTGGTCTTCCGCAAGCCGCCCACCCTGCACGTGCGGTGGTAGCCGTACCCGCCGTACCCGCCGTGCCCCCCGTACCCGCCGTGCCTGCCTTCAGCTGAGCGTCCGCCAGGAAGGGCGCGCCGCCGTGCAGTTCTACGGCGACCCGGCCCTTGATCTCCCCGACCCCTTGCCCAGCGGTGTGTGCCGTGTCACGCACTCCAAAGCTGGTCCAAGTTGCCTGGGTCACAGCGGAAATGTCCCTTTAGCGTCCATGCTCAACCGGACGCCAACGCCCTAAACGGGGCGTATCGGCATCGACTTGGACGTGTAGTGCCGCAGCGGCCGTCGCGCGGCACTTGCGACGTTATGTCCCTTTTTCCTGAGAAAGGCGCAATTGTGTCTGCTTACCTGTGCCCTCCTGCCGTGATACACGGCGAGCACCCCGTGACGACCAGTCAGATCGTGGCGGAGGTGCGCGACCGGCACCCGCACGCGGCGTGGGCGCCGCGGATCGACCACATCGCGGCCAGTACGGGCATCGAGACCCGCGGGTGGATGCTGCCGCTGGAGACCGCCGTCGCGCCCGGCAACGGGAGCGCCCTGCACGCCGCCGGTATCGGCCCGGCCCGAGAGGCGCTGGCCCGCGACGGGTTCACCGAGCAGGACGTGGACCGTGTGATCGCCGCCCTCGAGGCGATACCCACGCCGCAGACCGTCCAGGAGCGCACCGCGCCGGCCTGGGAGGCCGTGCGGTCCTACGGGGAGCGTGCGGCGCGCGGGGCCCTGCAGACAGCCGGGCTGGACACCGCGGACGTCGACTGTTTGATCACCAGTCACTCCACCACCCCGGCGCTGCCGGGCTTGGACATCGCCCTGGCCGACACGCTCCCGCTCCGGGGCGACGTGATGCTGCTGCCGGCCACGCAGTGGGCCTGCGTCGCCGGGACCCGGTCCCTGGCGCTGGCGGCGGATCTCGTGGCCGCGGATCCCGACCGGGTGGTCCTGGTCGTGATCGCGGAGGCGTTGAGCACGACCTACCAGCCCGCGGACGACACCCTGGAATCCCTGATCGTCCGGTTGCTGTTCGCGGACACCGCGGTCGCCGCGGTGGTCACCGGCCGCCCGAGACCCGAGTCGGTGCTGCGGCTGGACGCCGTCTGGCACCACACCCTGCCCGGCACCCAGGACCTGCACCGCCTGGAGACCCGGGCGGACGGCACCCACTTCGTGATGGACCGGCGCGGGCCGCGCGCCGTGCAGGAGACGGTCACCGCGATGTGGGAGTGGCTGCGCCTCCGCTACCAGGACGACCCCGACTCCTGGCACCCCGACGTCCTGCTCGCGCACCCCGGCGGGACCCGGGTGCTGGAGTACATGGAGCAGACCATGCCCGACGCGTGGCCGTCGGGGCTGCTGGACTACAGCCGGGACAGCTACACCAGCGGCAACCGCGGAGGCGCCGCCGTCTTCGACATCCTGCGCAGGGCACACGACTCCGGGCAGGAACCGGGCAGTCGTGCCGTCCTGTACGCGGCGGCCCCGGGCCTCACGGCCACGTCGGTGGCCGGCGAGTGGCTCTAGGGGGTGTCCGCAAAGTCCCGCCTGCCCCGCGACGCCCGGCACGCACTCTCGCCGCACCGGGCGAACACCCGAGTACGACCAGTACGCGGGCGTCCGCCCGGCACGCCGAGAGCACGCTCCCCCACTCTCGGCTTCGCTCGAGCGGGGGGACCCCCATGACGCCGCAGGGCCCGCCCTTCGGGCGGACGACGCGACTTTGCGGACACCCCCTAGTACGAGCTCTCGCCACCTGGAGGAGGGGACGGGCGGCCGGTCCCACCGGGCCTGCCGCCCGTACCGCCGATCGCGCAGCCCGAGGAGCGCACGCCGCCGGGCCCACCCTCACGCCGACCCACCCTCACACCAGGCCCCCTCACCCGCGTCACCTCGTGAAGGCCGCCCAGACCACCTTGCCGGTGTCCGTCCACCGCACCCCCCACCGGGTGGTGAGCCCGTGCACGACGTGCAGGCCGCGGCCACCGTCGTCGAGGAGCGCGGTGCGGCCCAGCCGCGGCCTGCCGTTGCCGGTGTCACCCACCTCGCACAGCAGCCCGTGACCGGCCCTGATCAGCCGTACCGTGAGGGGCCCGCGGCCGAAGCGGACCGCGTTGGTGACCAGCTCGCTGACCACCAGCAGCACGTCGTCCCGGATGTCGTCCCCGGTGTGCCATTGCGCCGGCAGGGCGCGGACCAGTGCGCGGGCCCGGGCGGCCGCGTCGGCGCGGGCGGCCAGACGCCAGGTCGCGGTGTCCCCCTTGCGGTAGCCGATCATGCGCGCGAGCAACAGCGTCACGTCGTCGCGCCGGTGCACAGGCGCCAGCGTGGAGACCAGGCGCCGCGCGGCCTGCGGCAGGGCGTCCCAGGGGTGCACCGTGGACACGGCGTCCGCCAGCCTGTCGATGCCCTCGTCGATCGACAGGGAGGGATCCTCGACCAGCCCGTCGGTGTAGAGGGCGAGCAGCGAGCCCGGGGGCGCGGCGAAGGTGTGCACGTCGAACGGTTCCCGTAGCGCGAACTCGGCGCCCAGCCCGGGGTGGGGGCGGACCGGCAACCGTCCGGCGGGGCCGCCCGGGGGCACCAGGACCGGGGGGAGATGGCCGGCGCTGGACAGCGACACCTGGTGGCTGACCGGGTCGTACACGGCGACGCAGCAGGTCGACCCGAGGGCGCTGTAGCCGGCCGCCAGCCCGGAGTCCGGGTCGTCCAGCAACGACACGGTCTCGTCCAGGTGCTCCAGCACCTCGTCGGGTGCCAGCCCCGCGGACAGCAGCGCGCGGGCCTCCATGCTGAGCTGTCCCATGGTCGCCGCGGCTCCCAGGCCGTGCCCGACGACGTCACCGACCACCAGCGCGGTACGGCCGTCCGCCAGCGGGAAGCTGTTCACCCAGTCACCGCCGACGCCCGCGCTGTCGGGGGTGGCGGGCTGGTAGACGCTGGCGGTCTCGACGGAGTCGTCGCCGGTCCGTGGCAGCAGCCGCCGCTGCAACGCCAGCACCTGCCTGTGCTCGCGCTGGTGCTGACGGGCCAGGTCGACGTGATGCGAGGTCCTGGCCACGAGTTCCTGCAGGTCGAGCAGCTCACTGTCGTGGAAGGGCCGGTCCGCCCGCCGCCAGACCTCCGCCACGCCCAGCACGACGGGCGGCGCACCGTCCAGGACCAGCGGTATGCACGCCACACCCGACACCTGGTCACCGGGCTCAAGGGCACGCGCCAACCGCGGACTGCCCAGTACCCGCTCGATCGTCTTCCGGTCGGGTATGACGATGGCCTGCGCGGCGTCGTCACGCAGTATCGCTTGCGACAGCAGGCGACTGGCGTCGCTGGGAAGATCGTCGCCGGGAGTCACGTAGCCGTCGGGCCACGCCCGGTCCGGGACCAGGGCCGCCCGCCGCAGCCGGATCCGCCCCTGCGGCTGTTCGGGGACCACGTCGCCCGTCCACACGGCGAAGTCGAGGTCGATGGCGGCCACGTCTCCCCACGCCAGCAGGGACTCCGCGAGCGACTGCGCGGTCTCACCGATGTCCAGCGAGGTGCCGATCGCGGTCTCGGCGGCGTACAGGTGCAGCCTCCTGGCCATGGCGATCAGCGAGACGGTGAGGCCCTCCTGGGGCGTCGCGGCGGCCAGGATGCTCATCGAGACCACCAGCTCCGACCCGTCGCGACGCCGCAGGCGCTGGACCCGGGCGACATGCGCCTCACCGGTCTCGAGGACCTGCCGCAACCGCCGGGTGACCGTCGGTACGTCCCCGGGAGGCAGAAGGTCGAGGAAGGAACTCCCGGCCACCGCGTCCAGCCCCGCGAAGACGGGGGCGTCCAGGTTGCAGCGGGTGATTCTCAGGTCACAGTCCAGATTGACCGCGCCGAGGATCTGCTCCTGACGGCCCGGCGCCGGGTCGGCGTGGATGCCTCGGCGGGCGGTGCGATCGTCCTGCGGGCAGGCCGAACCGCCGGCCGCTGCCGCCGCGCCCCGCGGGATGTAGCGTCCCAGGGCGCTGCTGACCAGGTCGAACGGCGACGAAGACGAGGGCGAAGATGTGGAGTCCATGCGGCTCCCTCAGCTCGCTCGCCAACCCCGGCACAGCGCCGGGACCGGACCCGAGCCTGTGCGACGGGGTACCGAGATTCCTGACCGCACACCTCATTGAATAACACTGCGGGCCGCTTCGCCCACTGTCGTCTCAGTGGTCGTCTCAGTGGTCGTCGCGGATGCTGGTCGCGATGCCGTTGCTGATCACGACCTCGGCGCTGAAGCCCTTCTTGGCGGCCGTCTCCAGTTCGGCCTCGGTGCACTCGGCGCCGCCCTCGCCGCCGGGACCCGTGTTCACGGCGTCGCAGATGTCGTCGTAGCCCCAGATCTTGGTGTCCTCGGCCGTGAAGAACTGCTGCTCCACGCCCTTCATGTCGGAGACCGTGTACTTGCCGGGCGCCAGGTAGGAGACGTTGCCGAACCAGGTTCCGCTGACCCCCTTGCCCTCGTTGATGCCCTCGACGGCGGTCTCGCGGGAGCCGGAGCCCGAGCCGGAGTCGGAGCCAGACCCGGAGCCGGCCCCGGAGTCAGAGCCGGACCCGGCCCCCGACCCGGACGCGGCCCCCGACCCGGCCCCCTGCTGGGCGGCACGCCGCTCGCTCACCAGCGTCGCGACACCGTTCTTCATCTTCACGTCGGCGTTCACGGCGCCCTTCTTGGCAGCCGCCTCCAGCTGGTCCAGCGTGCAGGGCGCGTCCACCTTGGACCCGGCCTCGCCGCATATCGTGCCGACGCCGTAGACCTCGGTGTCGTCGGCCACCAGGAACTGCTGGTCGCCCTTGCCCGGTACGGACACGATGTACTTGCCCGGGGCGAGATAGGTGACCTTGCCGTTCTCGAAGGAACCGCTGACGCCCTTGGAGTTCTTGGAGCCCGACACCTTCTCCGCGACCGCCGCCGCGTCCGATCCGTTCTTGCCGGACGAGTTGTCGGTGCCGCTCTGGCACGCCGTCATCAGCAGCCCGGCGGTGATCGCGGCGGTGGCGACGACGGCCTTGCGCAGGTGGCGGTTCATCAAGGGAGGTTCCTTCCAAGGCGGGCGATGGGGAAACGGCGGCGTTCCGCGCCGGTCCCCGGTCTGTACTGATCATGAGGGGTCCAGGAGCCCGCAGGTCACGCCCGTCGTCCCTTCACGACACCGCCGTGGCACAGCCGTGACACAGCAACACCTCAGCTGTGGACGTCGGTTCGCCGACGCGCCGCCTTGCGCCGGCCCCGCGCCGCGGTGATCATCCGCCGGCCGGCCGGTTCTCCTCCTCGACGGTCACCGGCCGGTCGTTCCTCAGCTCGGTGAACAGCTCCTTCGCCTTCGCCGCGTCCCACGTCACGGCACTGCCCTTCGACGTACTGATCCCCAGGTCGGCCACGGGGACGTCGAGCTGCCTGCCATCTCCGGACGAGACGCTCCTCATCGCCTCGAACAGCGAGGCAAGGGTGCTCAGTCGCATGTCCTTGTCCACCACCAGGGTGTTCAGCGCCGCGCCCAGCAGGGGGTAGGCCCGGAACGGATTGAGCGCGGTGCCCGGTGTGGCCGCCTTGTGGGCGAGCGCGGCGAGGAACCTCTGCTGGTTCCGGCTGCGCCCCAGGTCGCCCTCGGCCTCCTGGTGGCGCTGGCGGACGAAGGCCAGGGCCTGGGCGCCGTCCAGGGTGTGGCAGCCCTTCGTCAGGTCGAGGCCCGACCTCGCGTCCTTGATGGTCCGGTCCACGCACATGTCCACACCGCCGACCGCGTCCACGACACCGACGAAGCCGCCGAAGCCGATCTCCGCGTAGTGGTCGACGCGGACGCCCGTGTTGAGCTCGACGGTCCGCACCAGCAGCCCGGCGCCGCCCAGGGAGTAGGCATCGTTCAGCTTGTCCTTCGCCGGGCGGTGCCGCTTGCCGGTGTCGGGGTCGAGGTACGACGGGAGAGTCACCCACGAGTCGCGGGGCAGGCTCACCATCGTGGTGCCGTGGGCGCCGGTGTGCAGGAGCATCATCGAGTCGGTGCGGCCGCCGCCGCCCCCGCCGGCGTGCAGATCCTCCTTGGCCTGCTCGGACAGGCCGTCCCGGCTGTCGGAGCCCACGATGAGGTACGTGGTCCCCTTCCCCTGCGGCGGACGGTCCCCGACCGCACCGAGGTCGACGGACCGGTCGAGTTCGAAGTCCGCCCAGGCGTATGTGCCACCGCCGGCCAGGAGCAGTGCGCAGAGCGCCGGCGCCAGCAGCCGGGCGATCCGGCGCCGCCGGCTGGGACGTACCCAGGGCCGCCGCGTGCCGCGGGAGTGACCACCCCCGGGCCGCTCCTGGTGCGGTCGCCGTACGGGTTCCTCGTACGGCCGTGTCTCCTCCGCCGGTCCGACGACGTGCCCTGTGATCACATGGGGCGCCTGCGTCCGCCCGTTCCAGTCACTCATGGGTTCCACCCCCGATCACCTCGACGACAACTCCCGTGCGGCGACCGGCTGTCTCAGCTGTTCCGTGGCGGCGGTACCCGCACGCTGCATGCGGTGCCACTTGAGCCGGGTGCCGCCCAGCAGGGCGAACACGGACTGGATGACGACCAGGTACATCAGCTGCCGGTAGACGAAGAGCTGGAACGGCATCGACCACAGGCTCCGCAGTTTTTCTCCGTCGAGCCTCAACGCGTAACCGGCGCACAGCAGTTGGATGATGAGGAAGGCGAGCCAGATGCCCAGCGACTGCGTGGGGTCGCTGAACAGCGCCCCGTACAGCGCGAACAGGTCGACGACCGGGGCGATCAGCGGCAGGCCCACCTGAAAGGTCATCAGATACGTCAGTCCGCGGCGCGCGAAGCGTCCGGCGGTACCCACCTGCAGGACGGCTCCGCGGTGCTTCCACATCGCCTGGAGCGTGCCGTAGCACCAGCGGTAGCGCTGCCGCCACAACTGCCGCAGGGAGGTGGGTACTTCGGTCCAGGCGACGGCCGACTCCTCGTAGACCACCCGCCAGCCGGCCCGCCACAGGGCCATCGTGAGGTCGGTGTCCTCGGCGAGGGTGTCCTCGCTGACCCCGCCGACGCCCAGCAGCGCGTCCCGGCGGAACGCGCCGATGGCTCCGGGAACCGTGGGCATGCACTCCAGGACCTCGAACATCCGCCGGTCGAGGTTGAAGCCGAAGACGTACTCCAGGTGCTGCCACCGGCCGAGCAGCCCGCGCCGGTTGCCGACCTTGGTGTTGCCGCTGACGGCGCCGATGGCCGGATGCGCGAGCGGCTGGATGAGCCGGTGCAGGGCGTCGGGTTCGAAGACGGTGTCGGCGTCGACCATCACGACGATGTCGAACGAGGCGTGCGCCAGGCCGGTGTTGAGCGCGGCCGCCTTGCCCGAGTTGGGCTGCCGGATCACCCGCACCCGTGGGTCGTTGATCCAGGTCGCGAGGTCGGCCGTGCCGTCCGTAGAGCCGTCGTCGATCACGATGACCTCGAGGTGGGGGTGCGTGGACGCGAGCAGCGAATGGACGGTGGATTCGATGCCGGCCTCCTCGTTGTACGCCGGCACGAGCACCGTTACAGGTGCGGCGACCTCCCGCAGCCAGGGCGAGCCCGGGCGGAAGCGGGTCAGGCGCCGGACATGGGCACGGGCGAAGACGGTCAGCATCAGCAGGCGCAGCACGCCCAGGGCGCCCAGCGCGAACAGCACCCAGGTCATGGTGTGCGTGAACGCGTGACCGGCGGTCGTCGCCCAGATCAGCGCCTTGCCCTGCCACCGTTCGGTCGTCGGCACGGCGGTGTCGGCCAGGGGCATGCCGAGCGCGTCCGTGACGGTGGTGAACCGTTTGGCGTGCCGGTTGCCGAGCAGGTCCTTCGCCTCCCGGTACGCCAGGTCCGTCTGGCTGAACTGGCGGACCGTGCCGGACGCCGGATCACGGTCGGGCCGGTCCGCGGCGACCAGCACATAGCCGTCCGCGGCGGCGCGCTGGGCCGCCGTCCACTCGGCGCCGCACAGCGTGTCCACCTGGGTCGTCAGCGGCATCCGCAGCAGGCTGGTTCGGATGCCCGCCGAACCGGCGAGGGTCTTCTGGGTGAGCGTCAGCTCCATCGCGGTGCGCACCCGGGACGAGGATCCGAGGTCGGCGCCCGTATACGTGTTGGACCCGATCTCGTGGCCCTCGGCGAGGATCCGCCGGATCAGGTCGGGATGGCGGGCCGCCTGGGCGCCGTACACGAAGAAGGTCGCGTGCGCGTGGTGCTCGCGCAGCAGGTCGAGGATGCGCGGGGTCCACACGGGGTCGGGGCCGCCGTCGAAGGTGAGCGCGACGGTACGGGCGGGCATGGCCGAGGACGCGACGTCGTCGGCACCGCTGATACGGCGCAGGACCGGTCCGCTCTTCTCCACGGCCCCGGGCACCGGTCTGGTGCAGGGGATCCGGGACTTGGCGGCGTCGACCTCGTGGTTGCTCCAGCCTTCGAAGACCAGGGCGACGAGGACGACGGGCAGGGTGAGGGCCAGTAGCCGCCAGTGACCGCGGGGCTCGCGGGAACGGGCGTGCCGACGGCGGGCCGCGCGGCTCAAGCCACGCTCCCCGGGGTGACGTTAATCACGGCTGGATCCGGGCCCCTCCAGCGGGAGTCGGGGGCGGCCGGGGGTGATCCGAGCCGGGGGCGGACCGGCGGGCCGGGCGCGTGCCGAAGACCGCGCGCATCGGTGCGGGACGCCGGTCTGACGGCACGGACAGCGAGGAACGCTGTGACACTCCACCTGCTCTTCACAGGGTTGTCGAAGGTGTTGACACCGGATGAAGGGCGATGCGTTATCTGCTGGTTTGTCTTCCGGCCGAGCTGTTGCATGGGGGGCGAGTGTAGCCACAGGCGATGCCGTGGGTGTGTCCGAAACCAGGTGCCGGCCACCGTCCCCCGGAGGGTGTGACGCTGGGCCTCGCCGGTGCGCTGGACTAGGTGGATAGGGGGAAGTGGGCCCTTGTTGCCCCTCCCTCGAAGGGGACCTCCTGGAGGTCACGCCGCGCCCGCGCCGCCTGTTTTCAGCCACTCGTCCGGTGTGCGGCGCGGGGGCGCCGAGGCAGGCGGAAGACAAGCGCGGTATGTGACGACCATCCGGCCCGGCCGCGCACGCCGCTCCGCCTCCGGTGCGGTCATCAGGCTCACGGCGCCGGTGCGGTACGGCGACAGGCGCATGCTGAAGCAGACGCGGGTCCCGGGCGGTGCGGGAGTGTGCTGGAGGGGTGACGCGTCAGCGCACGCCTGCCGTGTCGAGCAGGGTGGTCACGGTGGGTGCGACGAGGCCGGTGAGGTCGTCGGCATGGATACCCGCGCGGGCGCTTGCGCCGTCGAAGACCAGGCTGAGCTGTCGGGCCAGCAGACCGGGATCGCTTGCCCCGCCCTGCTCGGCCTCGGCGCGGAAGAAGGCGGTCAGGTTCGCCTTGACCTGATGGGCGACCTGGCTCGCGGGGTGGCTCTGGTCCTTGAGTTCGATCTGCACGGCCAGGTACCGGCAGCCTCGGAACTCGGGCGCCCCCGCCTGCGACTCCACCTGCTCGAAGACGTGCAGGATCCGCTCGCGGGGGGAGCGGCCGTCGTCCGCCGCGGGCAGGAGAGTCGCCGCGTAGGCGGAGGCGCGCTCCTTCAGGCTCACTGCCAGGAGTTCGTCCTTGCTCTCGAACAGCTGGTACATGGAGCGCTTCGACACCCCCGCCGCCTTGCACAGCGCCTCGACGCCGATGCTGACGCCGTCTCGGTAGGTGAGTGTGGCTGCCGCCTCCAGCAACCGCTCCCTGGGGCTCAGCTTCACTTCGGTGGTCATACCGCGAGGTTAACCCGAAGTGGACGAAATGAAAACCGATCGGTTTTCGGCGTGGTCGGCACGGTCACGGTCGGGGGGCGCGCCGGACGCGGAAGGGGTGAACGCCGCTCATGACGTACGGGTGTCCCGGTCGCCGGACGCGGAGCGTTTCGCCGGGGGCTGCCAGCCGCCGGTGACTTCCTTGACGGGCTTGTGGGGGAAGCGGCGCCGGGCGTACTCCTGCGCGTGCGAGCCCGGCAGGACGTAGAGCGTCTCCTTCTTGTCCCGCAGCGGTCGCAGCACGGTGTCCATGAACGACTTGCGGTCGTCCAGGTAGGGGCCCAGGACATCCTCGCCGGCGGGGCAGACGGCGACGCAGTAGCCGGACTTGTAGCCGGGCGGCGAGCTCAGGCTCTGCCACATGGAGGCGCTCTCGGAATCGCTGACCCGCGAGCGGTAGTCGGCGGCGTCCTCGCTGTCGGCCACGGTCTGCGCCCAGTCGGTGAACCCGCTCATGAACTCACGGTAGTTGTGCGTGGTGCAGGCCAGCGCGTCGAAGGCGCCGTCCTTGGCGATGGCGCCGACCGGGCAGGCGGCGACGCACAACTTGCAGTCGATGCAGGGGTTGTAGTCCAGCGCCTGCCCGTACTCGCTGACCTCCGCGTCCACCAGGACGGTCACGAGCAGGACGAAGCTGCCGAACTTCGGGTGGATGACGTTGCGGTGCAGGCCCATCACGCCGAGCCCGGCGGCCACCGCGACCGTCTTGTGTGCCACCACCCAGATCCGCTCGCTGGGGAAGTGGTCCATCTCCTGAGGGAAGCCGACGGAGGGGTTGAGTGCGCGGTAACCGGCGTCCTGGAGCGCCTGGGTGACGCTGCGGGCGGCGTGGTTGGCCTGTTCGTCGGTCTGGTGGAACTCCTGGTTGGCCACGCTGCGGGCGGGGGAGCGGCAGTTGTCGCGGTTCATCCGGACCGCCATCGCGATCAGGGTGCGGGTGCCGGGCAGCGCCGACTGCGCGTACTCGCGCTCGCCGGCCAGGTCGGGGTGGTCCAGGCTGACCGCGGCCGCGTCGTCCGCGCCGGCCGCCAGGCACAGTTCGCGCAGCCAGGCCGCGTCGATCACTGCGGGCGGGCTCACCGTGTCACCGGCGCTCCGCCGGGCGAGTACGGCCTGGACCGACGGGTGGGCGGCCAGCTTCGCCGGAAGCCTGGGGGCCTGGGCCTGGGCCTGGGCCGGGGCCGTCGTTTGCCCGTCGGCGTCGCGCGCGGCAGTCATCCGTACTCCTTGGGGGATTCGGGTGCGAGACTCGCCCTCACGGCGAGAAACCGATCAGTTTCACCACCGTAAACTGATCGGTTTTCGGGTGCAAGCGCGAGTCGCGAGCCGCTCCTTCGGGCAGTCGATGTCGCCGCGGGCCGAACCTGCGAGTGGGGTGCCCGTGCCCCGTCGGCATCCCGCCGTGGACTCACTCCGCCGTCTGCTCCCCCCGCCCGCACGCGCGGCGATCGTGGCGACGGTGGTTCGCGTCCTCCTGGGCCAGCCGCCGCAGCAGCCTGACGACCGGCTCGAACAGCACACTGAGGACCACCGCCCGCTCGGCGAGGGCGATCTGGTCCTCGATCCCTTCGAGTTGCGCGAAATCCAGGTCCGCCGTGGAGGTGGCGAGCCGTGCGTAGGGGATGAGGTCGTCGGCCGTGTAGTCGGTGCCGAGGCGGCTCAGCGCCGCGAGACTCTCGGCGAGTGCCGGGCGGTGCGGTGACGCGTCGGAGATCTGCCAGCCCATGTTCTCGATGAGGGCCTCGACCCTCCCGACGGCTCCGCCGGACGCCGCCTCGTCGGCAGCACCCCCATGGTCCTCGCCGCCCTTGTCGCTCGTCTCCGCGGAAGGAACCGGCAGGGCGTGGTGGACGACGGCCAGGGTCTCGAACGCGTCCAGCGGCTGCTCGACGGCCTCGAGAACCTCACGGGTGCGGGCGACGGACAGTCCGCCGAGCTGGATGAGGGAACGGATCAGACGCAGCCGCTGGATGTGCTCCTCGTCGTACTCGACCGTGGTCGGGTTCAGCGCCCGTCCCTCGGGGAGCAGTCCCTCCCGTCGGTAGTACTTGATGGTCGCCACCGGCACCCCGGACCGTCGGCTGAGCTCTGAAATCCTCATGCGCTCCCTCACGCTCAATTGTCCCCAGTATCGCGTTACCGGGGGTTGCCCCACCCAGCCCGATAGTGCCACTATCAAGCGCTCGGTAGTGGAACTATCGAGCGCTTCTCGGTGTGCCGTTTCCGCGCACCCGGCCCCGACTCACCTCGTACACCTCGCTCACCTCTCTGCATCTCGTACATCCCACATAGCTCATACATCTCGCACATTTCACGTATCTCGTATATCTCGCATATCTCGTATATCTCGCACATCTCATACACCTCGACAACGAAGGGCCACGCATGTCCCAGCGAATCGGCAGGATCCACTGGAAGCGCTTCGCCGTCGGTGCGGTGCCGACGGTGGTCGCCACGGCGGCTGTCGCCGTCTCCATGGCCCAGGGCGTGCTGGCCGCCTCGTTCAGCATCTCCGGATCCGAGTTCAAGGTCTCGGCCGGTTCCCTGAGCGGCTCCGGATTCGCCAACTACGCGACGGTGGACGTCGCCAAGAACGGCAAGCGCGTACCCGTCTCCGTCTCGGCCATGAAGAACGCGAAGATCACCGACATGTGCCAGTCCGTGCCGGTGGACATTCCCATGCTCGGGACCTACACGATGTCGCTCAAGGCAGGCGGATCGGGTACGGCGGTCAAGGCCAAGAACCTGTACATCGACATGACCGACCTCCAGGCCAAGTCCGGCACCTTCAGGAACGTCGACATCGGCGTCGCCACCGGCTCCATCACGAAGGGCCAGGTCAACCCCAAGGATCACGTCGATCCCGACGGCTACGCCCAGCAGGCGGACTCGATCGAGATCATCGACGCCCACCAGCGGGTCTGGGCCACCTCAGCCGGGACGTTCGAACTCGCGGGCCTGCACATGAACATCGTGGCCGGCCGCCACGACTGCTTCTGACGGCGCCCCCCAACCCCCGCGACCCGACGACGACTTGGGAACCTCCACATGACGAGTGCCGACGCACCCGCACACCTCCACAGCGACAGCGGCTTCGCCCGCGCTCGCCGGGACTTCCGGACCTGGCGGCGCACCCGCCCCTTCTGGGCGGGCCTGCTGGTACTCCTCGCCGCCGCGCCGATCATCTACTTGCCCTACTTCAACCTCTCCCTGGGCGCCCTGTCCGTGGCGATGTCCACCACCGCGGGGGCCGGATCCCTGGTCATCGGCCTGACGCTGATCGTCCTCGGCGGACTTCTGTGGTTCCAGCCGGTCATCAGGTTCTTCGCCGGATGCGTGGCGATCTTCCTCGGCGTGCTGTCGCTCCCCATCTCGAACTTCGGCGGATTCTTCGTCGGCACGCTGTGCGCGGCCACGGGTGGACTCCTGGCCCTGGCGTGGGGCCCGGTGGACACGTCCGACGACGCCGAGGAACTGCCGGGGAGGGCCGGGGAATGACCGACCAGTCGCCCGACCTCCGCGGGGAGGCCGTAGGACCCCCCTACGCCCGGCCGACGAAAGGCCGCCACGCCGTTCCCCGTACGTCCGCGCTGACCCGCCTGCGCCTGCCGCTCGGGAAGGCTCTCGCACTGACCGCGCTGCCGACCGTCCTCGTCCTGGCAAGTCAGCGTCCGCCCGCGCTCGACACGAGCGCCACCGCGGCTCATTCGGCTCCCGAAGAGGCGCCCGGCGGCGGCGTCGACTGCGCCCGTCCCGACGACACGTCACCCCCTGCCACGCCGCCCTCTGCCACGCCGCCCTCTGCCACGGCACCCACTCCCTCCGCTGCTCCCGGCACGCCCAGTGCCCCCACGAGCGACGAGCCGGTCAAGCCGCCGAAGCGGGTGGCGGACGGGGAGACGGGCCCGACCCCAGCTCCGACCGCCTCATCGAGCCCGACCGCTGCCCCCAACGGCCTCGCGGACGTCCTCGGTTCCCTCCTCCACGGCGACACCGACCAGCGCAGTCCGGCACCCGACACGAGTCCCTCGCAACGGGGCCCGACCGCTACGACCCCGACCACCACGGAGCCATCCGACGCGCCACCCACCGCATCCGACGCGCCACCGAGCGCACCTCACGCCTCACCCACCCCCGCCCATCGGACCACTGAGCCGTCTGCGCCGTCGTCCCAACCGGGGCCCGCCACGGAGCCCGCCACGGACTCCACGAGGGGCGCCCGCACCTGTGACATCAGCGATCTCAAGGCTCCCGAGGACGAGAACGCCGTCCGATTCCCCGCCGAGTCCTGGAACCTGAAGGGGAGCCGCCTCGAACTGCGCGACCTCGTCTTCGGCGGCGTGGTGACCGTGGACACGGCCGCCGGACCCAAGCGGGTGCTCAAGTTCTCCGCGGCGTCCGTCACGATCGGCGACCTGAAGCTGGCCGTACCCGTCGGCCCGGAGATCCAGCACATCGACGGAGCGCCCGGCTCGACGTCCACGCTGCGAGGCGACCGCATCACCATGTACGTCGAGAGCCTGAAGGGCACCCTCTCCGGCGTCCAAGGCATCCCCCTGCCCCCGGCCCTCCGCCTCCACCTCACCCCCGACACGGTTCCGGAGTGGCTCTACGACACGGCCGGGAAGCTCGACCTCAAGCTCCGGCTCGGCTTGGACGACGCCGACATAGATCAGGCAGGACAGACGGGCGGGGAACTCGTCATCCCGGGGATCCACGGGTACGGAACGCCTCGGTGAAGCCGGGACCCGCCGGGACTTGCACATGGAAACCGATCGGTTTACGGTGATGGAAACCAATCGGTTTCCCATTCTCCGGAGGCAATCATGACCGCATTGAAGGGCGCAACCGTCTTCGTCACCGGCGGCAGCCGAGGCATAGGCAAGGCCCTGGTGGAGGAGCTGTACGCGCGCGGTGCCGCCAAGGTCTACGCAACGGCCCGCGACCCGCGCAGCGTGACGCACCCCGACGCGGTCCCGGTGGCGCTGGAGGTCACCGACCCGGCCTCCGTGGCGGCGGCCGCCGCGCTGGCGGACGACGTCACCGTGCTGATCAACAACGCCGGCGCCTCGGTCGGCGCGTCCTTCCTCGACTCCCCGGTCGACGACGTACGCCGGGAGTTCGAGACCAACTTCTACGGCCCCCTGCTGGCCACCCGCGCCTTCGTGCCGGTCATCGAGCGCAACGGCGGCGGCCACCTCCTCAACGTGCACTCGGTGCTCTCCTGGCTGGCCCTCGGCGGTTCCTACAGCGCCTCCAAGGCCGCCCTCTGGTCGCAGACCAACTCCCTGCGCCTGGAGCTCCAGCCGCGCGGCATCGCCGTCACCGGACTGCACGTCGGCTATGTGGACACGGACCTGACGACAGGCGTCGACGCCCCCAAGTCCGACCCCCGTGACGTCGCCGCACTCGCCCTCGACGGCGTCGAGTCGGGAGCGCACGAGGTGCTCGCCGACGACATCTCACGGCAGGTCAAGGCGGGCCTGTCCGGCGACCTGGCGGGACTGTACGCCCAGCTGGCGAAGTAACGCGTTCACACCCGAGGAGTCGGCGAGATGCCCAGCCACGAGTCACGTCCCACGATCCACATTCCGGGGACCACCAGCCACACCATCGCCCCACGTGCGGGACGCGGCAGCCGTGAGGGAACACTGCGCTACCTCAAGGCGGGCTCCGGCGCTCCCCTGGTCCTGCTGCACACCGTGCGCACCCAGGCCGAGCACTTCCGCCGCCTCGTCCCCCTGGTCGCGGACCGGTACACCGTGTACGCCCTCGACCTGCCGGGGATGGGCTACTCCGAGATCGTGCCCGGCGCGTCGTACGACGAGCCGTCCATGCGCGCGGGCGTCAAGCGGCTCCTCACCGAACTCGACCTCCACGACGTGACGTTGACGGGGGAGTCCATGGGAGCGGTGCTCGCCCTGACCGCCGCCGCCGACCTCCCTGAGCGAGTCCGGCGCGTCGTCGCGGTGAACACGTACGACTTCCGCGACGGCATCGCCCGGTCCTCTCTCCTCGCCCGCGTGGTGGTCACCGGTGTCCTCACCTCCGGAGTGGGCCCGGTGATCGCCGGCGTGGAACCCAAGCCCGCCCTCCGCAGAATCCTTCAGGGCGGTCTCGGCGACCGGAGCGCGCTGCGCGAGGACTACCTGGATGAACTCCTCCAGGTGGGCAGACGCCCCGGCTACCCGACCGTCGCGAGAGCCGTGTACCAGGCCCTGCCCAGCCTCATCGCCGCCCGCTCGCGCTACCCCGAGGTCAAGGCCCCCGTCCACCTCGTCTACGGCGAGAAGGACTGGTCCCGCCCCTCGGACCGCGAGGCCAACAGGCACCTGCTGCCTTCCGCCCACTTCACGCAGGTGCCGAAGGCCGGCCACTTCATCGCCCTGGAACGGCCCGACGTACTGGCCGACCTGCTGAACGCGGTGGCCTGACCCCGGGACGGACAGCTCTCTCTGTCCGGGCTGAGTCATCAGGCCAAGCAGGCGGGCGTCGGCCCCGGCACCTTGTACCGGCACTTCCCCACCCGGGAAGCGCTGCTCGCGGCCGTGCTGCAGACGCGCTCCGAAGAGCTGGTGGCGCTCCAAGAGGAGATCGCGGGGCCCGGCGATGTCGAGGAGACCCTGGCGCAGTGGCTGCGCGCACTGGAGGAGTACCTCAGCGCGTTCAGCGGACTGCCGGAACCGCTCATGGCCGTGGCCAGGACGCAGGATCCGGACAACCCGCTCACACTCCCCTGTGACACCGTCATCACCGCCACCGAGGACTACGTGCGCGCCGCTCAGCGGACGGGGCGCGTGCGCGAGCCGGTGCAGGGGGACAGCCTGTTCCTCGCGGCCGTCTCCGCATGGGACGCATCCCGCTGCAGCACAGCGTGGTCCTGCACGACACCGCCGGCATCCTCGACAACCGTTAGGCCCAGCTGCGCCAGGTTCCCTCGGACTCGTTCCTCTATCCGAGGTGCACGTACGCCGCCCAGCGGCTCGGCAGGAGTGGGTGGTGGCGACGCAGCTCCGCCAGGGTGCGGTGCAGGGCGCGTGCGACCTGCGCGTCCGCCGCCTGCGCGGGCGAGGCCGTACCGATCTCCCGGTAGAACAGACGCGCTGTTGCCGCCGCGGTGCCGTCGGGTACTCGCCACAGTGTCCCGATGACCTGCCGGAAGCCCGCGGTCTGGAAGGCTGCACCGAGGTGGATCACCTCGTCGGTGAGGGGCGACGGGTCCGACTGTGTCGTGGAGCAGGCCGACAGATACGCGAGTTCCCCGTCCAATACCGGCGACGACAGCAGCTCAGCGACGCGGACGCCGCCCCCGCACACACGCAGCGCTCCCTGTGTCGGATCCGGCCCGCCAGCCTCGGCGTGCCCCGCGAAGTGCAGCCAGCCACCCCGCCGTACCAGGTCCAACACCGCCGCCGGGGTGGCATCGGAGCCCTCCAGACGCACGAGCCTTCCGGCTGCCTCGGCCTGCGGAAAGGCGCCTGCCACCCAGGCTGCTTCCCGGGCCAGGCCTGGCAATGGGGGCAGCCCTTCCTGCTGCGGGGCCGTGACGATACCTACGGAAAACTCGGCCGGACCCTTGCCCCGGCCCCGCAACAGCAGCCGGATCGTCGGCGTGTACGAGGACACGACCCGGTCCATAGCTCCGTCACCCTGGCGTCCCGCGGCGTGCAGCGGAAGTAAGGACAGGGCACCGGTCGGCATCCACCGCACCCGTCCGGCCCCGGGAAGCCGGTCCAGCACGGGACCCGCCACCGCGTCCCACAGCCAGCCCAGTACCTCCCGCAGCGGCTCCTGCGCCGCGACGCAGGCTTCCTCGTCCAGCGGACTGGCCTCCGCGAAAGGGAGCACGCCATACCAGTCGTCCACACGGGCGTTGAGCTCCCGCACGGTGAGCCGGGGCAGCGGGACCACGCTCAACGATCCCTCCGCCAGCACCAGGGCGTCGGAGCCGAAAGAGCTCACGATGACGACGATCAGGGGGCAGTCGTCCGCCGCGCGACGCAGCTCCTCGAAGGTGCTTGGACCCCATGGCGCCGGTCCACCGCCTCCGGCCGAGCGGATGCGCTGCATCTCCAGGTCCCAGGCGCGCGCGAGCTCCCGTCGGCGGTCCACCGGGCTGGGTTCCGCGGGGTTCCCGGATGCGGGCACCCGGTCGGCGAGCACGGACAATTCCTCCGCGATCCGCAGCAGCTCCGGGTTCTCGTCCTGCTCCCGTACGTCGAGGGCCTGGCCGATGAGCAGGCCGCGGCCTCGCTCCAGCAGTTCCAGGGCCCGTCGTGGCGCGCCGGCGCGGACGGCCGCGGAGGCTGCCTCGGTCACCAGCCCGTAGTGCCTCGCCAGCAACCGCAGATGATCGGCCCGCGGCAGATGGCGCGCAAAAAACAACGGCAGCTGATCGACGGCGAGTTGATACGCGTCCAGGGCCGCCGTCCAGTCGCCGTCTCCCGCCGCGAGCTCCCCTTCCACCCGCAGACAGATGATGCGTTCCTCGGCCGGCATTCCCGCCGTACGTGCCGCTTCGGCCAGCAGTGATCGTGCCCGGGTGGCGTCCTCGCGGTTGCCGTCGCGGCTGTACCGCTCCTCCAGGGCAAGCCCGAGAACCATGGCGTGCTCGCTGCGGTGGAGCGCGGGCTCGTCCTCCGGCAGCGCGCGCAGCAGCAAGGTCTGCGCCTCGATCACTTCATCATTGATCCTGGCGAAGGCGGCCCCGGTGCGCTCGACCCGCTCCACCTTCCAGGACAGCGCTTCGATCAGGCGGTGCAACTGGTCCACTCGTTCAGCCAGGTCCGGGGCGTTCCGCAGCCGGGACAGCTCGGCTGCCGACGCGCCGGGCAGGAGCAGGCCGAGTAGCGGCACCGCAGGGTCGCGCCCACTGCCCGCGCCGAGCAAGTCCGCCTGCAGCCGACTGCGGAACGCAAGTTGGGCGTCGTCCCGTGACGCGTTGATCCGAGCGCGTCGTTGCAGGGCACGCCCTGCGGCTGCTGCGCCGGGGGCCTCGTGGACGGGGCCGCGATGCCGTCTCTGGGCGCCGGTGTGGAGGCTGATGACCTCGTCGAGGTCGGTGAGGTCCCCGGCGTGGTCGAAGCGCTGGATGAGCAGGTCACACAACTGCCCGACAGCCGCGGCCC
>NZ_JBEXRA010000058.1:0-51824 GCF_040612855.1 Streptomyces sp. NPDC006332 | reverse complement strand
ACGAGCTCAGGGGGCACCGGCGCCACGTCTGTGCGCCCTCTACTACGGCTGGTTTCCGTGGCAGGGTGGAGCGGGCAAGCCTCAGGGGGCCGGCTGAAGAGGGGGAAACGTGATCGTCTGGATCAACGGCGCGTTCGGTGCGGGGAAGACCACCACCGCACGGGAACTGATCGAACTGATCCCGAACAGCACGCTCTTCGACCCCGAGGTCATCGGCGGAGCACTCACGCAGCTGCTGCCGCCCAAGCACCTCGCCGAGGTCGGCGACGTCCAGGACCTGCCGAGCTGGCGACGCCTCGTGATCGACACGGCGGCCGCGATGCTCGCGGAGCTGGGCGGGACCCTGGTGGTTCCGATGACCCTTCTGCGCCAGGACTACCGGGACGAGATCTTCGGTGGCCTGGCCGCACGCAGGATCAACGTCCGGCATGTTCTCCTCGCCCCGGCGGAAACGATCCTGCGTGAGCGCGTGGCCCGACGCGCGCTCCCGCCGGGCATCACGGACGGGGAGATACGCATACGGCAGTGGTCGTACGACCACCTGGACACGTACCGATCCGCTCTCGCCTCCTGGCTCACCGCGGACGCGTACCCGATCGACACCAGCGCCCTCACGCCGCACCAGAGCGCCGCGCGGATCGCCGAGGCGGTCAGCCACGGCACCGTGCCCGTCTGCGACATCGTGCAGACGCCCGAACCGACCGCCGAGACGCTCGCCGCGGGTGTCCTCCTCTTCGACGAGCAGGACAGGGTGCTGCTCGTCGACCCCACCTACAAGGCCGGCTGGGAGTTCCCCGGCGGGGTCGTCGAACCCGGTGAGGCTCCGGCCCGCGCCGGCATGCGCGAGGTCACCGAGGAGACCGGCATCCGACTCGACGACGTACCCCGCCTCCTGGTCGTCGACTGGGAGCCGCCCGCGCCGCCCGGCTACGGCGGGCTGCGCCTCCTCTTCGACGGCGGACGCCTGGACTCCACCGAGGCGGGGCGGCTGCTGCTGCCCGGGCCCGAACTGCGCGACTGGTGCTTCGCCTCCGAGGAAGAAGCCGCCGACCTGCTGCCGCCGGTCCGCTACGAGCGGCTGCGCTGGGCCCTGCGAGCGCGAGAACGCGGAGCGGCGCTGTACCTCGAGGCCGGGATCCCGGTCGGCTGACCGCCGGGAGACCCCCGCCGCCACCTGGTGCCGGCGGGGATCTCACCTGTACACCGACTCGTCCGGAGCCCCGTGCGTACGGGCCGGCCGACGCCGCCGTGCACCGCGCGCCGGCCAAGAGTGCGTCGCGATACCTCTATGCCAGAGCTAACGAAACCTCTCGCTCTCGTCAACTCTTGGCAACCTCCGCAAACAATCACTTTTCCGCCCCTGTTCCGCCTTGACCGGGCCGAAGCGGCATTGCGACAGTCCGCTCAGTCTTCACGGCGCCGACACCGGACGCCGTCCAGGCCTTTCGCCCAGGGGCCCGTCCCCTGACGCGTCCCTTCCCCCGGCGACCGCGGCCACCCCGCGGCAGCCCCAGCTCACACCCGGGACGTCCGTACGATGACCACGCAGCATCAGCCGGTCCTGAACGCCACCGGCACCCCGCCTGAGGCCGGGGAACCGGCCGGAGCCCTTCCGGCCGCCGTGCCCACCGTCGCCGGGCGCTCACCGGCCCGGATGGCCTGGAACCGGATCAGGCGCGACAAGGTCACCTTGGCCGCCTTCGTGGTGACCGCCCTGTTCATCGTGATCGCGTTGCTGGCCCCGGTGCTCACCGCGCTGACCGGCTGGGGGCCCATCACCCCGGACGGCGGGGCGATCGACCCGGACACCGGCAACTTCCCCTACGGATCGCTGGGCGGCATCAGCCCGCACCATCTGCTCGGTGTCGAACCGGGCACCGGATACGACCTGTTCGCCCGGGTGGTGCACGGCCTGCGCACCTCGCTCCTCGTCGGCTTCGCCTCGGCCGTGCTGTCCACCGCCGTCGGTGTCGTGGCCGGACTGGCGGCGGGCTATTCCGGCGGCTGGGTCGACTCGGTGCTGTCGCGGGTCATGGACGTGATGCTGGCGTTCCCGCAACTGCTGTTCATCATCGCGCTCACCCCGGTCATCCAGAACGCCCTGCAGACCAACGCCCACGGCGGCACCGACGAGAACCTGCGACTGCTGGTCCTGGTCCTCAACATCGCGGGGTTCGCCTGGGCCTACACCGCCCGCCTGGTACGCGGCCAGGTGCTGTCCCTGCGCGAGCGGGAGTTCGTCGACGCGGCCCGGATCATGAGCGCCGGCCGCGCGCACATCCTCTTCCGTCAGCTGCTGCCCAACCTGTGGGCGCCGATCCTGATCTCCTTCGCGCTCGCCGTCCCGCAGAACATCACCACCGAGGCGGCCCTGTCGTACCTGGGCGTCGGCGTCATCCCGCCCAACCCGGACTGGGGATCCCTGTTGTCGGACGCCTCCGCGTACTTCCTGCAGGACCCGATGTACCTGTTCATCCCCGGCGTCCTGCTCCTGATCCTCGTCCTGGCGCTCAACCTCCTCGGAGACGGCGTCCGGGACGCCCTGGATCCCCGCGCAGCCCGCGGCTGACGCCCCTTCCACCCCCGAACACCGGCCCGGACGGTCCCCGACGGACCGCCGCAGCCGAGTCCGTACAAGAACGGAGTTACCTGATGACGCGCAGAAAGCGCAGGATCGCCCTGACGGCATCCGCCGCGGCGATCGCCCTGGGGGTCACCGCCTGCGGTGGCTCCTCCAGCACCACCGGCAGCGGCTCCCCGTCGAAGGGCGGCACGCTGACCATCCTCAACGACGCGGACTACAACCACATCGACCCTCAGCGGACGTACACCACCGAGGGTTCGAGCATGGACTACGAGATCGTCCGCACCCTCACCGGATGGGACGAGACGGGATCGCAGCCCAAGCTGGTCGGTGACCTGGCCACCGACACGGGAACACCCAGCCAGGGCGCCACGGTGTGGACCTACCACCTGCGCCACGGCGTGAAATGGCAGGACGGTACGGAGGTCACCGCGCAGGACGTCAAGTACGGCGTCGAGCGGGCGTTCTCCCCGGACATCAACGGCGGCCCGCCGTACGCGAGCCAGTGGCTGGTCGGCGGCGCCTCCTACAAGGGCCCCTTCAAGGGACAGCAGCTGAGCTCGATCCAGACGCCGGACAAGTACACGATCGTCTTCCACCTCAACCAGCCGGTCGCCGACTTCAACGAGACGACGACGATGACCGGGTGGTCGGCGGTGCCCAAGGCGCACGACACAGGTGCCACGTACGACCTGCACGTCTGGTCCGACGGGCCGTACATGATCAAGTCGTACAGTCATGGCAAGGAACTCGTCCTCGTCAGGAACAAGTACTGGAGCCGGTCGACCGACCCGATCCGCGAGCAGAACGTCAACGAGATCGACGCCAAGTTCGGGCAGGACCAGGCCGCCATCGACCAGCAGCTCAAGTCCGACGGGGGCGCCGCCCAGACCTCGATCACTCAGACCCCGATCGCCGGCTCCGACCTGACGGCGATCGCCAACGACCCGTCGCTGAAGTCGCGTTACTACAAGATCGCGGCCCCGGGCATCAACTACCTGGCGATCAACACCGGCCGGGTCAAGGACATCAGGGTCCGTGAGGCGATCGAGGACGCCATCGACAAGACCACCGTCCGCGGTGCCTTCGGCGGTTCGGCCTACGGCGACTACGCGACCTCGATGCTGGCCCCCGGCATCGACGGCCACAAGAACTTCAACCTGTACAGCTCCGACCCCGCCGGGGACATCACCAAGGCGAAGGCGCTGATGAAGCAGGCCGGCGACCCGAAGCTCACCATGTCGCTGGCGGTGGAGAACATTCCCACGCACGAACACTTCGCCGACGCCGTGAAGACCGCGCTCGCGAAGATCGGCATCACGGTGAACATCTCACCGCTCGACAAGAACAACTACTTCAGCATCGTCGACAACGTGAAGAACCAGTACGACCTCACCTGGGGCGACTGGATCGCGGACTGGCCGAACGCCTCCACCGTGCTGCCCACCCTGTTCGACGGGCGGCAGATCAAGAACCTCCCGCAGTCCAACAACGACCTGTCGTACCTGAACGACCCCAAGATCAACGCGCAGATCGACAAGATCGGCAAGATGACCGACATCAAGCAGCGCAACGCCGCCTACGGGGACCTGGACGAGCAGATCCTGAAGGACGCGGCCGTGGCCCCGCTGATGTACATGAACTTCAGCGACCTGAGCGGCTCCAAGGTCGGCGGAGTCATCGACGACACGATCATGGCCGAGCCCAGCCTCGTCCACGCCTACGTCAAGAACTGACGCACCCCTTCTGAGACCCGCCGGCGGTCCCCGGCCGCCGGCGGGCACCCCACTCACGTCAGGTTCCAGCGCCCCATGTTCCGTTATCTCATCCGACGTCTGCTGGCAGCGGCCGTGATCCTGCTGGTGATCACCGTCATCACCTTCGTCATCTTCTTCGCGTTGCCGTCCAACCCCGCCCTGTTGGCCTGCGGCAAGACCTGCTCCCCGTCCCGGCTCGCCGAGATCAGGCACTCCCTGGGGCTCGACCAGAGCTTCATGGCCCAGTTCTGGGAGTTCTTCAAGGGGCTCTTCGTCGGCCGCGACTACGGCGACCAGAGCGTGCGCGTGCACTGCGGCGCGCCCTGTCTCGGGCTCTCCTTCCAGACCGACACCCCGGTCCTCACCACCCTGCTGAGCGACTTCCCGGCGGACCTGTCGCTCGGTCTCGGCGCCGCGGTGGTCTTCCTGGTGCTGGGCGTCGGCCTGGGCCTGGTGGCCGCGGTCCGCAGGGGCCGGGCCGCCGACAAGGCGGCCGTAGGACTGGCGTTGGTCGGCGTCTCCGTGCAGATCTACTTCATCGGTCTGCTGCTGCTGTTCCTGTTCGTCGACAAGTGGCAGATCCTGCCCGCGGCCGGCTACACGCCGTTCACCCAGGACCCGACCGCCTGGTTCCAGGGGCTCGTCCTGCCCTGGGCCACGCTGGTCATCGTGTATCTCGCGATGTACACCCGGCTCACCCGCTCCTCGATGCTGGAGGTCCTCGCCGAGGACTACATGCGCACCGCGCGGGCCAAGGGGCTGCCGGTCGGCAAGGTCGTCCTCAAACACGGACTGCGGGCCGCGATCACCCCGATCATCACCATCTTCGGCATGGACGTCGGCTCGCTGATCGGCGGCTCCGCGGTGATCACCGAGTCGGTGTTCGGGATCAACGGCATCGGCAAGCTGGCGGTGGACTCGGTGCAGAACTCCGACCTGCCGGTCATCCTCGGCACCACGCTCTTCGCCGCCACCTTCGTGGTGCTCGCCAACGTGGTCGTCGACGTCGTGTACGGCCTCGTCGACCCCCGTGTACGCCTCGCCTGAGACCCCACAGCCGCGTAAGGAATGCCCAGTGTCCCTGCAGACCTCTCCACAGCCCGCGGGCCTCCCGCCCGCCGCCGAATCCTTCCTCGACGTACGGGACCTGAGGGTGCACTTCCCCACCGAGGACGGCGTCGTCAAGTCCGTCGACGGTGTCTCCTTCACGTTGGAGAAGGGCCGCACCCTCGGCATCGTCGGCGAGTCCGGCTCGGGAAAGTCGGTGACCTCGCTGGCCCTGCTCGGCCTGCACAAGGGCACCCGCGCCACGGTCTCCGGCGAGATACGGCTGGCCGGCCGCGAGCTCGTAGCCCTCCCGGAGCACGAGATGCGCGCCTTGCGCGGCCGGACCGTGTCCATGATCTTCCAGGACCCGCTGTCCGCCCTGCACCCCTACTTCACCGTCGGCGCCCAGATCGCCGAGGCCTACCAGGTGCACCACAAGGTCTCCAAGAAGGAGGCCCGGGACCGCGCCGTCGAGATGCTGAAGCGGGTCGGCATCCCTCAGCCCGAGCGGCGGGCGAAGGACTATCCGCACCAGTTCTCCGGCGGCATGCGGCAACGCGCCATGATCGCCATGGCGCTGGTCTGCGACCCCGAACTGCTCATCGCCGACGAGCCCACCACCGCCCTGGACGTCACCGTGCAGGCACAGATCCTGGATCTGATCCGCGACCTCCAGGAGGAGTTCGGCTCCGCCGTCATCCTCATCACGCACGACCTCGGCGTGGTGGCCGACATCGCCGACGACATCCTGGTGATGTACGGCGGCCGACGGATCGAGTACGGCACCGTCCGGGACGTGCTCAAACAGCCCGAACATCCTTACACCTGGGGCCTGTTGGAGTCGATGCCGCAGATCACCGGTGACGTGGAACGTCGGCTGAACCCGATCGCCGGCTCGCCGCCGAGCCTGATCAACCCACCTGGCGGGTGCGCCTTCCACCCCCGGTGCACGTACAAGGGCTGGGTGAGCGACGGGCGTTGCTCGGTCGAGCGGCCCGAACTGCTGGCCGTCTCCGGCACCGAACGGCATCTCGCCGCCTGTCACCTGACACCGGAGACCAAGGACGAGATCCGCGGCCGCAGGGCCGCCGGGGCCGCGCAGTGAGGGCGGCGGACGAACAGGAGCACGCCGTGAGCACCACCCAGCCCCTTCCCGCGGAGCAGGGCGTTCCCGCCGTCGAGCAACCGGCCGGCGAGAGCCTGCTCGAGGTCAGCGGTCTGCACAAGCACTTCCCGATCCGGCACGGCATCGTCTTCCAGCGCCAGATCGGTGCCGTGCACGCCGTCGACGGCGTCGACTTCACGGTCGGGGCCGGCCGGTCGCTGGGGCTGGTCGGGGAGTCCGGCTGCGGCAAGTCGACCACCGGCCGCCTGGTCACCCGGCTGCTGGAACCGACCGCCGGCACCGTCGTGTTCGACGGTGAGGACATCACCCACACCCCCGCGACCCGGATGAAGGAGGCCCGCCGCAACCTCCAGATGATCTTCCAGGACCCGTACTCCTCGCTGAACCCGCGGCACACCGTCGGCACCATCGTCGAGACGCCGATGCGGCTCAACGGCATCAACCCGCCCCAGGGCCACCGGAAGAGGGTCCAGGAGCTGCTGGAGACGGTGGGGCTCAACCCCGAGCACTACAACCGCTACCCCAACGAGTTCTCCGGCGGGCAGCGCCAGCGCATCGGCATCGCCCGGGCCCTCGCCCTCAGGCCCAAGCTCATCGTGGCCGACGAACCGGTGTCGGCGCTGGACGTGTCCATCCAGGCGCAGATCGTCAACCTGCTCCAGGACCTCCAGCGGGAGTTCGGCATCGCGTTCGTCTTCATCGCCCATGACCTCGCGGTCGTGCGTCACTTCTGCGAGCGCGTCGCGGTGATGTACCTCGGCAAGATCGTCGAGGTGGCCGACCGGCAGACGCTCTACACCCGGCCCCGGCACCCGTACACGCACGCGCTGCTGTCCGCGGTCCCGGAGGCCGACCCGGACGGCGTCCGGCGCCGGGAACGCATCCGGCTGGCAGGGGATGTCCCCTCACCGGTCGACCCGCCCTCCGGGTGCCGGTTCCGTACCCGTTGCTGGAAGGCGCAGGACCGGTGCGCGATCGAGGAGCCGCCGCTGGTCCGGGTCGAGGGGAACCCGGAGGGACACCTGACGGCCTGTCATTTCCCGGAGGAGCCGACGATCGTGGGTCGTGAGGAGGACATCGTCCTCGACCCGGCGGTGACGCCTTCGAGTTCCTCGTCAGGGTAGGGAGTGAGCCTGCTGTCCTGTTCGAAGCGCCGGTTGAAGTCGCCCATCACCACGGCGAGTCGGGCGTACCGGGAGATGAGCTCCGCGGCGGCCCCCGGGATGCCCTCGGGTCGCCCGCCGTCGGCGCAGGCGCGGATGAACTCCTCACGTTCGTCCCTGCCGAGGCCGTACTGGTCGACGACCAGCCAGTGGACGAGGTAGGAGAAGGCGTAGGCGCGGTCGTAGGAACGGTGGCGGTCGAAGAAGTCGCTTTCTTCCGCGCCCAGTCGGAAGCGGGACGACAGGGACAGGCCGTAGTCGGTGAGATACAGCTGGTGTCCGTCGGTGAGGATGTTGCGGAAGTGGGCGTCGAGGTGCAGGAGCCGTCGCTCGTGGAGGAACCCGGTGACGGCGTCGAGGCCCTGCTCCACGAGGGCGCAGGCCAAGCCCGCCTCGTCCGTGCGGAGCCGGGCCGCGAACCAGTCGTGGAGGGTGCAGGGCACGTGCTCCAGGAACAGCGTCAGACTCGCGGACGCCGTGCGCCGGCCCTCGATGCTCTCCCGCAGCCCCGGTGATCCGCCCCAGTAGGCCACGGCCCGTTCCACGTCGGCGAGTTCGTCGGGGAGGGGCTGGGGTGTGTCCGGCAGGACCCTCCAGTGGTGCAGCAGCGGGAAGCCCGGAAAACGGCCGGACAGCACCCAGTTGGTCGTCATCTCGTGCACGGCCAGCTCACGCCAGGCGCCGAAACCGGGGCTGCCGACGGCACCGACGCCGTAGTGGCAGTGGGCCGGCAGGTCGAAGAGGTTGGCGGTGGAGCGGACGTGCTCCGGGCGGCGCTCGGTGTCGGTGAGGGGCACCCGCTTCACGAAGACGGGGGTGCCGTCGACCTCCAGGAGCGTCGACCGTCCGCCGATCCCGGCACCGGCCGGCACGCCCGAGGCCACCAGGTCCGCCAGTTCGCGGTCGCTGTGCAGGGCGAGTGAGGTGGCGAGGTCGGTGTGGGCGGTGAGGCGCGTGGTGGACGGCATGCCCCCATGGTCATCCCCGGGCCCCGTAGGTGTCGGCCATTTCGCGCAGCGCGGCCCCGGCCCGGCCGACCATCGGGGCGCCGTGACCGAAACAGGCAACGTCCGCATCGAGAGCGGCGAGCCGGTGACAGGCGGCGAGAACCCGGGAGCGGTCGAGGTTGAACACGCCCGGTATCACGCCGACGTCGACCGGCGAGGCGGCGATCGTGTCTCCGGTGAACAACACGCCGTGCTCCGGGAGATGGAGGGCGACGCTGCCGTCCGTGTGCCCGGGGACGTGGACGACCCGGGCCCCGCCCCCGAAGTCGAGGGCGTCGCCGTCGGACAACTCGGTGACCCTCGACGGGCGCTGGTAGCCGTCAGCGGGGAGGTGCCGTGCGGCCTCTGCGTACAGCGGGCGCTCCCAGTCCTCGAACACCGGTGACGGACCCGGGACCTCACCCCGTACGACGGGAGCGTCCAGGTGGTGGGCCAGCACCTCGGCACCGGTCAGTGCGGCCAACTCGCCCGCGCCGCCCGCGTGGTCCTCGTGGAAGTGGGTGAGCACGATCCGGCGCAGGCCGCCCTTCGCGCAGGCGGAGATCGCCGCCGCGAACCCCGCTGGTCCGGTGTCGATCAGCGTCAGGTCGTCGCCGTCGCGCCAGAGATAGGCCTGGCCGACCGGGAAGCGAAGGAGGTGGAGACGGGGGAGTAGCTCTACGACGTCCATGGGACGACCGTAGAAGGGCCCCCGCCCGCAGGTGGGGGCCCTTAGCTGTGGGCAGAGCGGTCAGCTCGCCGCGTAGTTGCGCAGGAACAACGCCTCCGCCACCGACAGGCGCTCCAGCTCCTCGGGGGACACGCTCTCGTTCACCGCGTGGATCCTGGCCTCCGGCTCGCTCAGACCGATCAGGAGGATCTCCGCGCGCGGGTACAGCGAGGCGAGGGTGTTGCACAGCGGGATGGAGCCGCCCTGGCCGGCGTACTGCATCTCCTGGCCCGGGTACGCGACCGCCATCGCCTCGGCCATCGCCGCGTACGCCGGGCTGCTCGTGTCCGCGCTGAACGGCTGCCCCTGCCCGATCTGTTCGGTACGCACCCGGGCGCCCCACGGGGTGTGTGCCTCCAGGTGCGCCTGGAGCAGCTTGGTCGCCTCGGCCGCGTCCACGCCCGGCGGCACCCGAAGGCTGACCAGCGCGCGGGCGCTCGCCTGCACGGACGGGGTGGCGCCGACGACCGGCGGGCAGTCGATGCCGAGGACGGTGACGGCCGGGCGGGCCCAGATCCGGTCGGCGACCGTACCGGAGCCGATCAGCTCGACGCCGTCCAGCACACCGGCGTCCTGGCGGAACTGCTCCTCCTCGTACCGCAGCCCGTCCCACCGGGACTCGGGGGTGAGGCCGTCGACCGTGGTCGAGCCGTCCTCGGCGCGCAGCGAGTCCAGGACACGGATCAGCGCGCCGAGCGCGTCGGGGGCGGCGCCGCCGAACTGACCCGAGTGCAGATTGCCCTCCAGGGTGTCGATCGCCACCCGGACCATGGTCATGCCGCGCAGCGTGGAGGTGACCGTCGGCAGCCCGACCCGGAAGTTGCCGGCGTCGCCGATGACGATGGTGTCGGCCTCCAGCAGGCCGGGGTGCTGCTCGGCGTAGCGCTCCAGGCCGCCGGTGCCCATCTCCTCGGAGCCCTCGGCGATGACCTTCACATGGACCGGGACGCCGCCGTTCGCCTTCAGTGCGCGCAGCGCCAGCAGATGCATGATCACGCCGCCCTTGCAGTCGGCGGACCCGCGCCCGTACCAGCGGCCGTCCCGCTCGGTCAGCTCGAAGGGCGGGGTGGTCCAGCCGGCCTCGTCCAGGGGCGGCTGCACGTCGTAGTGCGCGTACAGCAGGACCGTTTTCGCGCCCTCGGGGCCGGGCAGGTAGCCGTACACCGACTGCGTGCCGTCGGGGGTGTCGAGCAGGGCCACGTCCTGGAAGCCCTCGGCGGTCAGCGCGTCCGCGACCCACCGGGCGGCGCCTTCGCTCTCGCTCCTGGGGAACTGCTCGAAGTCAGCCACCGACTTGAAGGCAACCAGTTCGGTGAGTTCCGCCTTCGCCCTCGGCATCAGCGAGGCGACGGTCTCGGCGACCGGATGCGACGACATGGGCACGCTCCTTGTGGGTGCGACGTTGTACCAGTGAGTGGCGTAGATCCTCCCACAGTGGCCTGCGGCGATGACCGCCGTAGGATGCGGGGGGACAGGTGCGGCAGCGGTTTGATCAGGAGCAGTAGACCATCGTGAGCAGCGAGAACTCTTCGGCGGACGACTCTTCGACGGACGACGGGCAGCGGGTGTGGGACGTCGTCGTGGTGGGCGCGGGACCCGCGGGCGCCTCGGCGGCCTACGCGGCGGCAGTCGCGGGGCGGCGCGCGCTCCTGCTGGAGAAGGCCGAACTGCCCCGGTACAAGACCTGCGGCGGCGGCATCATCGGCCCCTCGCGCGACTCCCTGCCGCCCGGCTTCGAGCTGCCGTTCCGGGACCGCGTGCACGCGGTGACCTTCTCGAACAACGGCCGCTTCAGCCGTACCCGCCGCTCCCGGCACATGCTGTTCGGGCTGATCAACCGGCCCGAGTTCGACCAGCAGTTGGTCGAGCACGCGCAGAAGGCGGGCGCGGATCTGCGTACGGGCGTCACCGTCCAGCGGGTCGAGCAGCACGGCTCGTCCGTGCCGGACCGGCGCACGGTCGCGGTCGTCCTGCAGGGCGGCGAGACGGTGCTGGCGCGCGCCGTGGTCGGCGCGGACGGCAGCGCGAGCCGCATAGGGGCTCATGTCGGCGTCAAGCTCGACCAGGTCGACCTCGGCCTGGAGGCGGAGATCCCGGTGCCGGAGACGGTCGCCGAGGACTGGAAGGGGCGGGTGCTCATCGACTGGGGGCCGATGCCCGGCAGCTATGGCTGGGTGTTCCCGAAGGGCGACACGCTGACGGTCGGGGTGATCTCGGCGCGCGGTGAAGGGGCGGCCACCAAGCGGTACTTGGAGGAGTTCATCGGGCGGCTGGGGCTGGCCGGCTTCGAACCGAGCATCTCCTCCGGCCACCTGACCCGGTGCCGGGCCGACGACTCGCCGCTGTCGCGCGGGCGGGTGCTGGTGTGCGGGGACGCCGCCGGGCTGCTGGAGCCGTGGACCCGCGAGGGCATCTCGTTCGCGTTGCGTTCGGGCCGGCTCGCGGGGGAGTGGGCGGTGCGGATCGCGGAGGCGCACGACGCGGTGGACACCCGCCGCCAGGCGCTGAACTACGCGTTCGCGATCAAGGCGGGGCTCGGCGTCGAGATGGCCGTCGGCAAGAGCATGCTGACGCTCTTCGAGCGGCGTCCCGGCCTGTTCCACGCGGCCCTGACCGGCTTCCGCCCGGCCTGGAAGGCGTTCATGGACATCACGCGCGGGGCCACGTCACTGGGCGAGCTCGTCCGCGCGCACCCGCTCGCCCAACGTGCGCTGACCGCGATGGACCGGCGGCCCGCGGACCCCTCGGCTTCCGCCGCCCCCTCGGACCCCTCGGGCGGCGAGGTCACTTCGTGACCGTGATCCGGAAGACCGGGTGGTCGCCGGCGGCCGCGACGATCTCCTCGTCGGTGGACTTGGCGGTGACCCCGTTGAAGTACTGGTTGACCTCCCAGCCCCACTTCTCCAGGTAGGTCCGCAGGATCGGGAGTTTCTCCGCGTCGGGAAGCTCCACCGCGGTGAACGCGCGCACCTTGCGGCCCACCCGCAGCTCCCCGCCGCCGGCCGCCCGCATGTTGCGCACCCACTGGGAGTGCCCGCGGGCCGAGACCAGGTACTGCCCGCCCTCGTAGGTGTGCGGGTTGACGGGGATGCGCTGCAACTGCCCGCTCTTGCGGCCGCGGACCGACATCTCGGCCGTCCCGGCGAGGCTGAATCCGTGCCGGGCCAGCCATCCGATGACGTTGTTGAGCCGGATGTTCATCGGGCTGCCCTGGAGGTAGTACGGCGATGACGTCGACATGGGGACTCCCTGGTGGTCGTGAGAGCGGAGCTCTCACCCTTTCCGAGAGCACTGCTCTCGCTTGAGAACAGTCTGCACGAGAGCGGTGCTCCAAATCAAGAGCAGTGCTCTCTTTTGTGTGCACTGCTCTGTTCTCATGGGACACTGAGCCGTATGAGCAGCAGCACCCCAGGCGGCGCCCGAGCCCGCGCCCGGATCGAAGTCACCGCGGCCATCAAGGACGAGGCGCGCAGACAGCTCGCGGCCGAGGGCGCCGCAAAGCTGTCGCTGCGGGCCGTGGCCCGCGAACTCGGCATGGTCTCCTCCGCGCTGTACCGCTACTTCCCCAGTCGCGACGACCTGCTCACCGCTCTCATCATCGACGCCTACAACTCCGTCGGCGAGCGCGCGGAAGGGGCGTACGCCGCCGCTGTCGACGCCGGTCCCGTCCGCTGCTGGACGGCGGTGTGCGAGGCCCTGCGCACCTGGGCGCTCGAAAGCCCGCACGAGTACGCGCTGATCCACGGATCGCCGGTGCCCGGCTACAGCGCGCCGGAGACGACGATCCCGGCCGCCGCCCGGACCGGCCTCGTCCTGATCGGCATCGTCCGCGACGCGCACCAGGGCCCTGGTCTCTCCCTGACGCCCCTGCCCGCCGAACTGCGGCCCGAGGCCGAGCGGATCGCCGCCGACTTCGCCCCCGAGCTCCCGCCGGAGGCACTGGGGGCGCTCGTCGCGGCCTGGGCCGAGCTGTACGGGCTGATCAGCTTCGAGCTCTTCGGGCAGTTCAACGGGGTCGTGGAGGACCGCGCACCGTTCTTCCGGCACGCGGTGACCCGGCTCGCCCACAGCGTGGGGCTGGGCCCTGCCTGACACCCCAGGGAGGTGAGCCGCCGAGCGGGTGGGGCGGGACCCGGCGTACTTCACGGGGAGTACGTCTGATCACCGCGTTCGGCGGACGCCACCGGGACCGCGGGCGTCTAGCGTGGCCGTCATGGACGAGCACGAGAGGTCCGCGGTCGGCAGCGGGGCGCCCCGATGGTGGCGCAACGGGCCGGCGTGGTGGAACCGCTGGGACGAGCGGGAGCGAAGCGGCCGGTGGCCCTGGCTCTCCACCCTGCTGCTCACCGTGTTCGTGCTCGCCGGCTCGACCTTCGCGGCGCACGTGCAGGAGGGCGAGCGGGCCTCCCTCACCCCCTTCGCGCGGCTGCTCCTGGTGGTGGCCTCGGTAGCACTGCTGTGGCGGCTTCGGTATCCGGTGGTCGTCGTGTTCATCACGGCGGCGGCGGCCATGGTCTACCTGGGCGCCGGATATCCGTACGGGCCGGTGTTCCTGGCCGTCGCCCTGGCCTGCTTCAGCGCCGTCGTCGCGGGGCACCGCTCAGCCGCGTGGGCGGCGCTGGGGATGCTCTGGGCCGGGCATGTCCTGGTCGCGCACTGGCTGTACCGCTGGCTGCCGCCCGCCGGTGATCCGGCCGCCTCCTGGGACGAGGAGATCGTGATCGCCGCCTGGACGGTGGCGATCGTCGCGGTCTCGGAACTGGCCCGCACCCGACGCGAGCAGTGGGCCCGCGAGCGGGCGGAGCGCGCTCAGGCGGCCCGTCGGCGCGCGGACGAGGAGCGGCTGCGGATCGCCCGTGAGTTGCACGACGTCCTCGCGCACAGCATCTCGGTCATCAATGTGCAGGCGGGCGTCGGCCTCGCGCTCCTCGACACCGACCCGGAACAGGCCCGCACGGCGCTCACCACCATCAAGGCGGCAAGCAAGGAGGCGCTCGGCGAGGTCCGCCAGGTCCTCGGCACACTGCGCGCGCCCGGAGACGCGCCGCGTGCGCCGGCACCCGGCCTGGACCGGCTGCCCGAGCTGGTGGAGCAGGCGGCGGGCGCCGGTCTCACCGTCGAGGTCACCGGCGATCCGCCACGCCTCGCGCCCGGGACGGATCTCGCGGCCTTCCGTATCGTCCAGGAAGCCCTCACCAACGTCGTACGGCACTCCGGCTCACGGCACGCGCGGGTGCGGCTCGCACACGACGGCGGGGCACTACGGCTGCGTATCGACGACGACGGACCGGCGACCGGGGCCGAGGCGGGCGGCGGTGGCAACGGTCTGGCCGGAATGCGCGAGCGGGCCGCCGCCCTCGGTGGCACCATCGAGGCGGGCCCGCGCGGAGACGGAGGGTTCCGGGTGCTGGCGGTGCTGCCGTCGAAGGTCAAGGAGGAGGACCGGTGATCCGTGTGCTGCTCGCCGACGACCAGTCACTGGTGCGGGCCGGCTTCCGGGCGCTGCTCGACGCCCAGCCGGACATCGAGGTGGCCGGAGAGGCCTCCGACGGTGAGGAGGCGCTGCGCGCCGCCCGCGAACTGCGCCCCGACGTCGTCCTGATGGACATCCGCATGCCGCTCCTCGACGGCCTGGCCGCGACCCGGCGCATCACCGAGAACGCGGCGCTCGGGCAGGTCAAGGTGGTCATGCTCACCACCTTCGAACTCGACGAGTACGTCTTCGAGGCGATCCGCTCCGGTGCCTCCGGTTTCCTGGTCAAGGACACCGAACCGGAGGAACTCCTGCGCGCCGTACGGGCGGTGGTCGGTGGCGACGCGCTGCTGTCGCCGGGTGTCACCCGACGGCTGATCGCCGAGTTCGCGGCCCGGTCCAAGGAACCGGCCGCCGCAGGCGCCCTCGCCGAACTCACCGAGCGGGAACGGGAGGTGATGGCCCTGGTCGGCATCGGCCTGTCCAACGAGGAGATCGCCCGACGCCTGGTCGTCAGCCCGCTCACCGCGAAAACCCACGTCAGCCGCACGATGGTCAAGCTGGGCGCCCGCGACCGGGCCCAACTCGTGGTGCTGGCCTACGAGTCGGGGCTGGTGCGGCCGGGCTGGCTGGGCTGAGGTGCCTTCCGGAAACGGACCAGCACACTGACGACCCGGGCGAGGAAGAGGACGGGCGCGAGCACCACTGCGGTGCGGACCAGCACAAGCTCCACGGTGCCCGGCAGTTCGAACAGCAGCGCCGGACCGGCCACCGCCCCGAAGACGACCGCAGCCGCGAACGCCGCACTGACCAGCGCGTACCCGATCTCGACAGTGATCGCGTCCCGCTCGCTCTGACCGCGCCGTCCCCCATAGGTCTCCACCCCCGGAAGTCTCACAGGGGCGCGCCCGGCGGGCAAGCAGGCCCCGCCGGGCGCACGGCATCGAGACGACCCTTCAGGCACCTCTAGTCGCGTACGACAACGCGCTCCGTCTCCGTCTCCGTCTCCGTCCGAGTCTCCGTCTCCTTCGCGGTGGACTTGGCGATCACGACGGAGGGTCGTGCCCCTCGCGTGGTCCGCAGGCCGGAGAGTGTGATCAGCAGGCCGGCCGCGGCGACCACGGTCACCACGATCAGTCCGGGCCGGTAGCTGTCGAGGACTGCCTGCGGGGTGGCGTTCTCGGGAGCGCCCGCGGTCACCACGGCCGTCACGATAGCGAGGAAGATCGCGCCGCCCACCTGGACCGAGGTGTTCAGCAACCCGGAGACCATGCCCTGCTCGTGGTCCTCGACGCCGTTGGTGGCCTGGATGTTGAGCGAGGGGAAGACCAGGGCGCAGGCGGCGCCGATGAGCAGCATCGACGGCAGGATGACGGCCGCGTACCCGGGGTCGAGGTCGACGCGCAGGAACAGCGCGTACCCGACGACCATGAGCGCGAAGCCCGTCGCGATCAGCCGTGGGGTGCCGTACCGGTCGACGAAGGAGCCGACCTTCGTCGAGGACAGCGCCACCAGCGCGCCCGCGGGCAGGAAGGCGAGCGCCGTGTGCAGCGCCGACCAGCCGAGCAGTGACTGCATGTACAGGGTGACCAGGAACTGGAAACCGACGTACGAACCGAAGAAGGCCATGGCACCGAGCTGAGCCCGGATCTGGCTGCCGGAGCGCAGTACGCCGAGCCGGATCAGCGGGCCGGCCGAGCGCCGTTCGACCCGGACGAACACGGTGAGCAGGACGGCGACGGCCAGAAAGGACAGCAGGGTGCGCGCCGAGGTCCAACCGGCCTCCGGTGCCTGGACCACGGTGAAGACCAGCAGCAGCATCGACGCGGTGCCGAGGACGGCGCCGGGGATGTCGTACCCGTTGTGGTCCTTCTCGCGCGGGCTGCGCGGCAGCAGCTTCAGTCCGGCGGCGAGGGCGACCAGGGCGATGGGTGCGGGCAGCAGCATGGTCAGACGCCAACTGGCCTCGGTGAGCAGGCCGGACAGCACCAGGCCCATCGAGAATCCGGTGGCGGCGCAGGTGGTGTAGATGGACAGGGCGCGGTTGCGCAGCGGGCCCTCGGGGAACGTCGTGGTGATGATCGAGAGGCCGGCCGGTGCGGTGAAGGCCGCGCTCAGGCCCTTGATGAAGCGGCTGGCGATCAGGAGCGGGCCCGAGTCGACGAGCCCGCCGAGCAGCGAGGCCAGCGCGAAGACACCCAGGGCGATCAGGAAGACCTGACGCCGGCCGAGCAGGTCGGCGGTCCGTCCGCCGAGGAGCAACAGGCCGCCGTAGCCGAGGATGTAACCGCTGACGATCCACTGCAGGGTCGAGGTCGACAGGCCGAGGTCGGCGCCGATCGACGGCAGGGCGACGCCGACCATCGACACGTCCAGCGCGTCCAGGAACATCGCGGCGCAGAGCACCAGGAGGGTGCCCCACAGCCGGGGCGTCCAGCGAACCGTCGCGGAGGGGGCCGCGGAGGTGGTGAGCGGAGAGGTCATGGCGCAGACACTACATGCACATGCATGCGATGCAACTGCATTTAATTCCAGCGCAACAAATTCGGTTTTCTGCTACGGTGCGCCCATGGCGGCGAAGAAGGCCGAGCGTGCGCTCGCGGAGCAGTGGCGGGACATCCTGGCGCTGCATGCGCGCACCCAGTGCGAACTCGACCGCGCACTGCATCAACACGGCTTGTGCGGCAGTGACTTCGAGGTTCTCGACGTCCTGTCCGAGGGGCGCCCGGTGGACGGCGTGTGCGCGTACCGCGTGCAGGAGATCTCCGAGCGCGTTCACCTCAGTCAGAGCGCGCTGTCGCGGTTGGTCGCCCGGCTGGAGAAGGACGGTCTCGTCGAGCGCGCGATGTGCGCGGAGGACCGGCGGGGTGTGCGGGTGGCCCTGACGGACAAGGGGCGCGCGCTGCACGGTGACCTGCTGCCCGTACAGCGCGCGGTGTTGAAGAGGATGCTGGCGACGAACTGAGCCGGGCTCGGCTCCAGATCACACGGCCGACTTGGCCCTCCACAACTCGGCGACCGAGGTGTCACCGGTCACGGCGGGGAACGGCACTCGGTTCCATAGCGCGAAATACAACTCCGCAGCAGGGCCGGCTACTTCGCAGTCGGCTTCCTCGCCGGGTCCGGCATCGCCCCGCTGGGCCACCGGCGGCTCTGGGGACAGTCGTACGGTCCACACGGCGCCGTCCGCGTCCGTCGCCCGCACCCGCAGAACCCGGGGCTCCGGTGTGCGCGCCCTGCTCCTGTCGCGGGCGTGGAAGCCGAGCAGCAGTTCGTCGATGCCGTCCGCCGCGAAGGCGGGCCCGATCCCGGTGGGCGTGCCGCCCCTGGCCGACTCGGCGTCGAAGCGGTGCACGGCCGTCTCGTGCGCCTGCCGCCGGGCCCAGAACGCCAGCGGCGACGGGGCGGGCAGGAACTGCCAGCACCGGACGTCGGGCGAGGCGCCGGCGAGTGTGTCGACGAGGCGTCCGTGTCCTTCCCGGAACCAGGTGAGCAACGCGGCGCCGTCCAGGTCGGGCGGGCCCCCGAGGGGGCGGGGGGACGTGTGTCCCTCGGCGACGAACGCGGTCGCCCAACGGTGCACCGCACCCGTGTGCCGCAGCAGGTCGCGCACCTGCCACTCCGGGCAGGTCGGCACCTTCGCGTCGGTGCCGGCCTGCTCGGCGGCGGTGGCCAGCGACCGGCCCTCCCGGTCCAGGATCGCTACGAACTCGGCAGTCTCCATGGGGTGAGTGTGCCGGATGGAGCGCGCTCCAAGGGGGCTTACGGAGGAAGGGGCCGGTGGCCCACTACTCGTCTCGCGAAAGCGCCGGGGCCTGTCCGGCCGGGGCCGTGGGCAGGACGGTGAGACTGATCAGGGTGGCGACCGCCGCGAGTACGGCGACGCTGGTCAGCGCCACCGGAAGGGAGAACCAGTCGGCCATGAAGCCGATGGCGGGCGGTCCGAGGAGCATGCCGCCGTAACCGAGCGTGGACGCGATCGCGACGCCGTCCGGGCCGGCCAGCGTGCCGGCGCGTTCCACGGCGACGGGGAAGAGGTTCGCGAGACCGAGCCCGGTGATCACGAAGCCGGCGAGCGCGGCCCACAGCCAGGGAGTGAGCGCGGCGAGCAGCATGCCGCCCGCGGCGGTCGTGCCGCCGACCACCAGGGTGCGTGTCTGGCCCAGCCGTTCGAGCAGTCGCGTGCCCGTCAGACGGCCGATGGTCATGGCGAGCGCGAAGCAGGAGTAGCCGACAGCCGCCACGCCCGGTGCGGCGTCGAGGTCCTGTTCCAGGTGCAGGGCGCTCCAGTCGGCCAGGGCCCCCTCGCCGTAGGCCGTGCACAGCGCGATCAGACCGAAAGTGATCACGAGGGGGCGAGTGCGGGCCCCCGGTCGGCGCGGTGCCGACGGCGACCGCGGGACGGTCTGCGGCGGGGGCGGGGGCTGGATCCGCAGCAGCGTACGGCCCGCGAAGGCGGTGACGAGCAGACCGATCGCCGTGAGAACGAGCAGGTGTCGCGTGGGGGAGAGCACACCGGCGACCAGTGCGCCGAGGCCGGCGCCGACCATGCCGCCGAGGCTGAACGCGGCGTGGAAGCTGGGCATGATCGGGCGTCCCAGAGCGCGTACCAGGTCGACCGCGGCACTGTTGAACGCGACGTTTATCCCGCCGTACGCGCTGCCGAAGATCAGCAGCACGGCGCCCAGCGCGAGCGCCGAGTGGGTCAGTGGGGGCAGGGCGACGCTGAGCGAGAGCAGCACGGCGCAGACGACGGTCACCTGGTGGTTGCCGAAGCGGCGGCAGAGGTGGCCGGTGAGCACCATCGTGACGACGGCGCCGGCCGAGACGCCGAGCAGGGCGAGCCCGAGGGTGCTGGCGGAGGCACCGGTCTGGTTCTTGATGGCGGGGATCCGTACCACCCAGCCGGCGAAGATGAAGCCGTCGAGGGCGAAGAAGACGGTGAGGACGATGCGGAGCCGGGTGAGGGTGTCGCCCGGCACGGCGGTGTGCGTTCGGGCTTTGTTTATTAGCGGCACAAAATCAGGCTAGGGGGGAGCCGGAAGGGGAGCAAGGGAGTTGAGGGCGCCGAGGCCGGGCTCACGGGACGCCCGAGCCCTCGGCGCGGTGGGAGTGCGGCGGGGCAGCGCGGCCCCCGTGTCGCGCTGCGGCCCACCGTGCCGAGGTGGGCGCTCAGTCGCGGGTCGGGGGCGTGTAGAAGTCGCCGACCGAGGTCCAGACACCGTTCTTGACTTCCACTCGCTGCACATCACGGGTGCCGAGGTGGTTGGTCGCGCTGAAGTTCATCACCGGCGACACTCCCGGGTCCACCTTGGTCGCCTTCTGGTACGCGGCGGTGATCGACTGGGCCGTGACCGGGCCCTTGACGGTCTTCGCGATCTCGGCGAACACCTTCGCGTTGCTCCATCCCCACAGGGCCAGGAACCCGGCGGTCTGCCCTGGCTCGTACTTGGCCATGGCGGTGCGGAACTCCTTCACCGAGGGGTCGGCGTCCGAGGGCGCCTTGACCAGTTGGACGGCCTTGAGACCCTCGGCGGCGTCCTTGGCCAGGGCGATCGTGGACTCCGCGGCCACCGGCGCGTAGGCGTAGGTGGGCAGCGAGAGGCCCTGCAGCTTGGCCTCCTTCACGAAGGCGGCTGCCTCGGGGGAGGTGAGGATCAGGATCACCGCCTGCGTCTTCGCGGCCTTCACCTTGCTGATCACCGGCGTGTAGTCGGTGGTCTGGTACTTGACCGCCAGCCGGTCGACCTCGACCGAGGGGTTCACCTTCTTCGCCGCCGGCTCCACCTGCTTGGCCACGTTCACGAACGCGGCCGGGTCACTGTGCACGACGAGGATCTTCTTCGCGCCGTCCTTCGCCGCCCAGGCCGCGACCGCAGCTGCCTGGTCCTCGTACAGGGTCTGTGTGCCGAACAGGCCGGGGCGCGGCGGCTTGTACCAGGCCTCGGTGCCGCCCACCTCGTTGAGGACCGGCACCTTGGACTGGTTGAGGACGAACGGGAAGGCCGCCTCCGCCTGGGCGGTGCCGTTCGCGTTGACGATCGCCACCACCTTGTCCTGGCCGACCAGTTCGCGTGCGATCTGCACGGTCTGCTGCGGGTCGGCCGCGTTGTCCTTGACGGTCCACCGGATCTTGCGTCCGTTGATGCCGCCGGATGCGTTCAGCATCTTGAAGTACGCGTCGGCGCCCGCCTTCTCGCCCACGCCGTACGGGGCGGTGGCGCCGGTGAGGGGGAGCCACGCGCCGATGTGGATCTCCGACGAGTCGCCGCCGGAGCCCGCGGAGTCCTGCCCCCCGCACGCGTTGGCGGTCAGCGCCACCACGGCCATGACGGCGACGGTTCCCGCCGTGCGGCGAGTCTTTCTGATGTTCCGGAACACGATGTACCTCGCTTGCGACGTGATGTCAGTTCACTTGGGATGTCCGGGTGGTGGGCACGGCGGCTTCGGGGGCCGTCGGAGCACCACTGAAATACGCTGATTCCGCGACCGCCGCGAACGCCGGGTCGCCCGGCCGTCCGTGAGCGGCGACGACGCCCTCGTGCAGGACGGCCACCTCGTGGCAGACGGACATGGCCCGGCTGAGCAGTTGCTCCAGCAGAACCACCGTCAGCCCGTCGTGGGCCAGCCTGACCAGCCGGTCGTAGACCTCGTCGACCAGGACCGGCGCCAGCCCCAGCGCCGGTTCGTCCACGATCAGGACGTCCGGCCGGACGATCAGTGCCCGGGCGATGGCGAGCATCTGCTGTTCTCCGCCCGACAGTCCGGCGGTGGAGGCGGACAACCGGTCGCGCAGCCGCACCGGCAGCCACTCGGTCGTCTCCTCCATCCGTTCCCGCAGGTCCGCGCCGGTGATGCCGGCCGCGTACGCGGCGACCTCCAAGTTCTCCCGCAGGGTCAGGGTCTTGAACAGCGCCCGGCCCTCGGGCGCCAGACTCGTGCGGACCGCTCCGCCCGGCTCCCGGTCGCCGCGGGCGGGCCGCAGCGAGCCGTGCAGGATGCCGGCCAGGGTGCTCTTGCCCGCGCCGTTGGCCCCGGCGACACCCAGCACGGTCCCCTGTCGGACGTCGAGGTCGACGTCCCGCAGCGCGACCACACCGCCGTACGAGTGGCCGATCCCGCGCAGACGGATCATGCTCCGTTCGCCCACGCGCTCAGGCAGGCCGGCCCGGTTGCCGACCGTCCCCAGGTAGGACGAGCGCACCTTCGGATCCTGCAGAACGGTGTCCGGGGTGCCGTCGCCGATGGTGCGGCCGAAGTCGAAGGCGAGCACCCGGTGGGCGACGGAGAACAGGTCGTCGAGGACGTGATCGATGACCACCACCGAGGTCCCGTCCGCGTTCAGCCGCCTGATGTGCTGTGCCAGCAGGTCCCGTTCACCCGCGTCGAGACCGCCGAACGGCTCGTCCAGGATCAGCAGTCTTGGTTGTTCGGCGATCGCCCGGGCGAGGTCGAGGCGCTTCTGGAGACCGAAGGGCAGCTCCGCGGGCCGACGGTCGGCCACGTCCGCGAGACCGACCGAGTGCAACAGCCGCGCGACCATGGCCCGGTCCTGGGCCGTGATCCAGCGTCGGGTGCACAACACGTTCTCGGCGACGGTGAGTTCGGAGAAGAGTTCCGCGTGCTGGAAGGTGCGGCCGATGCCCAGCCGCCGCCGCGCGGTCGCCCTGGCCTTCAGCAGCGGTCGCCCGGCGAACTCGGCGGTCCCGCTCACCCGTCCGTTGCCGGTCAGTCCGGACAGCGCGTTCAACAGCGTTGTCTTCCCTGCCCCGTTGGGCCCGATGACGGCCAGCACCTCGTCCTGCCGCACGGACAGCGAGGCCTCCTCCAGTGCCTTGAGCCCGCCGTACGAAACGGACACGTGTTCCAGGTGTAGAAGTGCCGCACCGTCACCCTCTGCCTTGGCCGGGCGCTGAAGCGGCGAGAGGTCCGTGGAGGGCTCGGGGGTGTGCGGCTGCCGGACGCCCCGCCGTCGCCCCATCCGCTGCAGCAGCTTTCGCGCGGGGGCGGCGAGGAACGGCACGACCCCTCCCGGCAGGAACAGGAGGATCCCGATCAGCACGATGCCCTGCACCACCGGCTGGGCCAGCCCGACAGTGGACGACAGGGAAGGGCTCCAGGTCAGATAGACGCCGCCGACCACGGCACCGAGGACGGTGCCCACTCCGCCGAGCACACACGCCGCGATCAGCGAGATGCCGAAGGCGAGCGAGAACGGGTCCGGGCTGACGAACCCGGTGATCAGGCCCAGCAGCACTCCCGCGAAGCTCGTGCACGCCGCGCTCACCGCGAACGACAGCGACGACTGGGCCTCCGGCGCGATACCGACCGTACGCGCGGCCATGGGATGCGACTTGGCGGCCACCAGCCGCATCCGCAGGCCCGAGGCGCCGGCCGGCACGGCCAGGGCGAGGATCACGGCGGCGGCCCCCACCGCGAGGTACTGGGGCTCGGTGCCGCCCCCGAGGAACGTGCCGAGGCCCAGCACACTGCGCAACTGGACCACCGGGACCCCCTGGTCGCCACCCGTCACACTGCTCCAGCGGTTGACCACTTCCAGCGTCACCGTGGTGAAGGCGAGGGTCAGCAGGGCGATGTAGAGCACCGAGAACCTGGCTCCCGCGTACCCGAGGAAAGCGCCCAGGGCGGCGCCGGTGGCGACGGCACCGAGGATCACCGCCTCCAGTGGCCAGTCGTGGGAGCTGCCGTACGCGGCGAAGTAGGCGCCGATCGCGAAGAACGCGGGATGGCCCACCGACCAGATGCCGGACCAGCCGGCGAGCAGGCCGACCGACAGGACGACGATGGTGTACACGGCCGCCAGCGCCACCGAGTACATCTGGTACGCCGGGATCGCGCCGGCGGCCATGAACGCCATGAGCACCGCGCCGGCGGCCGGCCCCATGGCGGCCTTGGCCAGCAGGGAACGGTTGAAGACCATGGGATGAGACCCCTCAGACCCGTTGGAAGGTGCGGGTGCCGAACATGCCCTGCGGACGGATCAGCAGGACCAGCACGGTGAACGAGAACACGAACGTGTCCCGGAAGCTGGCGGAGACGTAGTTCGCCGCCATGTTGTCCAGGACACCGATGGTCAGCCCGCCGATGACCGCGCCGTACATGCTGTTCAGGCCGCCCAGGAAGATGCCGGCGAAGGCCCGGAACAGCGGGGCGACGAGCGCGGTGGGCACCAGCCCGGACCGTGGCGCGTACAGGCAGGAGCCGAGCGCGGCGAGACCGAGCCCGAGCGCCCAGGAGATGCGGGCCAGACGCTGCGCGCCGAGGCCGACGACCCGGGCCGTCTCGGCCGACTCGGCGGCGGCGCGCATGGCCGAGCCGAGCGTGGTGCGCGAGAACAGGAAGCCCACGAGCGCCATCGCCACCGCGGCGACGCCGATCGTCAGCAGGCTCTGCACCGGCACGGCCGCGCCGGACCAGCGCACCGTCCCGTCGACCAGGCTGGGGAAGGACTGCGGCTGGTCGGTCCAGATCGACCCGGCCAGGCTCTCGGCCACCAGCGAGACGCCCATGGTCACGACGAGCGCGGAGAACAGCTGGCCCTGACCGAGCGGTCTGATCACCGTCTCGCGCACCAGCAGGCCCGCCGCGACGGTCACCGCGACGGCGGCGAGCAGCCCGAGCACCGTCGCCACACCGCGGTCGTGCAGCGAGACAGCCACATACAGGCCCAGGGTCGCGAGCGACGCCATCGCGAAGTTCACGACGTCCGTGGCCCGATAGATGATCACCAGCCCGAGGCCGATGAGGCCGTAGACGGCTCCACTGGCCACACCGCTGACCAGGACAAGCAGGAACTGACTCACAGTCCCTCCCTCGAAGAAGAGCGGGTTCGCGCCACACGGTGGGCGGCGCGGTCACATGACGCGCGATTGAGTCAAAGTGAACTCAATTCAGTACGCTAGGCACTGCGGCGCCGGACGGGCAAGACTCGTGCACGGGATTTGTGCCGTCTGCCCGGACGGGATCAGTGTCCGGCGGTCGCCTCGGGTGATTCGGTGAGCGCGGTCCGGGCCGCCGCCAGACCGAACACCAGCGCGGGGGCGAGGCCGCCCGCGTAGGCACGCCGGTACAGGCCCCCCGCGTCGGCGCCCGCCGCCAGCAGGCCGGGGACCCGCCCGTGTCCGTCCTCTCCCGCAGCGCCGGACAGGACGTGGGCCGAGGTGTCGATCGGCAGGCCCCCGAAGGTGAAGGTGATCGCCGGGGCGGCCTCGATGACGTAGAAGGGCGGTTCGTCCAGTGGCCGGGCGTCGAGCAGACGTCCGGGGTTCGTGGCGTGGCCCGCGCTCACGGTCGCGTTGAACTCCTCGATGCGGTCACGGATCGTGGCGCCGGGATAGCCCCACTCCTCGGGCATCGAGGCGAAGTCCTCCAGGCTGTCCGCCACCGCCCTGCGGGCGCCGGCGCGATGGCACAACTGGAACTTGTCCACGCCGGGGATGCCCTCGACGTACGAGGCGCTGATCCACTCGCGGTGCACCCGTGCGTCGGCCACCAGCAGGCCGCGGGCACCGGGCCGTTCCAGCAGTGCCATGGTGGTGAGATGGTCCCCGACCGTCTCGTCGACGAACCGCTCGCCCGTCGTGTCGAACAGTAGGGCGTGCTCGCTGTAGTAGAGCGCGAGGTCGACGAAGCGCGCGGGGTCGGCCAGCGAGACGCCGGCCGGCATCAGGTGCCCGTAGAAGCCCGCGTCCTTCGCGCCGAACGCCGCACCCACGGCTGAGCCGAGCGCGAGCCCGTCGCCCTGGCTGTGCGGGTTGGCGCGCAGCCCGATGTCCGCGGCCTGAGGGTGGAGGTGCTCGGCGCGCAGCCGGGGATCGCCCTGGAAGCCGCCGGTGGCCAGCAGGGTCCAGGTGGCCTCGATCCGGCGCGGGGAACCGTCCGGCAGCAGGCACTCGGCCCCCGTCACCCTGCCGTTCTCCGTCAGCAGGGCGCGGGTCCTGGTGCTGGTCAGCACCTCCTGGCCCCGGTCGCGGATCAGTCGCTCGCAGGTGTCGAGGTAGTGGTTGGTGTCGACCTGGTGCCCGCGGCCGAAACCCAGCACCGGCACCGGCGGCCGGCACTCCACGCCGAGCGACCGTATCCATGCGACTGCCTCGCCGAACCCGCCCACCAGGGCCGCGGCCAGCTCCGGGTCGCCGTCCGGGTTGACCCGGCGCAACTCCTCGACGGTCGGGGTGGTCCACACGAAACCGGCGAAGCGGGCGGAGCCGCCGGTGCGGTCCCCCTTCTCCACCAGCGCCACCGAACCGCCCTCCGCGGCGACCTGGGCGGCGGCCGAGAGGCCGGCCATTCCACCGCCGATCACCAGCAGATCCACTGTGTCCGTCTCCATGGCCGGCTCCACCGCCTTCGCGTCGTCTTCGCGTAGTGTTCGCATCGCCGAGTGACAAGGCGACGCTAATTGAACTCACTTCTGTAGTCGAGGGGTCGCGCGTCCCGCGGTGTGGAGGCGTTACTTTCGGCCGGATCGACGGGGGTGGTCGCAACCAGTCAGGACCGGTCGTCGCCAGTCGCGACCGGTCGTAGCCGCACTCACGGCTGAGCCGAGCATCGGTCGCGATGGGCGGAGCTCAGTCGGGAACGAGGACCGCGCGTCCCCGTACGGCGCCGGAGCGGAGCCTCTCGATCACCTCTGTCGCCCTGGACAGCGCGAACTGCTCGGCCTCCACCCTGAGGGTTCCCTCCCGGGCCAGCGCGACGACCCGTTCCAGCTCGGGCAGGGTCCCCCAGAAGGGCAACGAGATCCGGGTTCCGGGCGGAAGCGCACCGGGTTTGCGGACCGCCACCTCGCCGCCCCCGCTCCCGACCACGGCGAGCTCCCCGCCCGCCCGCAGCGCGCCGATCGCGCACTCCAGGCTCGACGGGCTGCCCACGAAGTCGAGCACGGCGTCCGCTCCGCTCCCGCCCGTCCGGCCCCGGAGGACCTCCGCGGTGTCGGGTCGCAGGAGGGTGCCGAAATGCGCGCCGCACTCGTCGGCCAGGGCGAGCGCCTGCTGCCGTACGTCCACCGCCAGCACCCGCGCGGTCGTGGTGGCCCGCAGGATCTGGACGGCCAGATGACCCAGTCCGCCGACGCCGAGCACGACCACGCTCCCGCCGTCGAGCAGGGAGCGCCCGACGGTGTTCACGGCGTGGTACGCGGTCAGTCCGGCGTCCGTCAGCGGCGCCGCCTGGATCGCGGGCAGGTCACCCACCTGGACCAGCAGGCGTCCGGACGGGACGAGCAGCACGTCGGCCATCCCGCCGTCCCGCCCGAGCCCCACACCCGTACCGGCCCGCTCCCCGTCGAGGGCAGGGCGCCGGTCACAGTAGTTCTCCGCACCCGACGTGCACCTCGCGCACGTTCCGCAGCCCCAGGGCCCGTACACGACCACGCGCTCGCCGACCGCCGGGCCCGTGGCCCGCCCGCCGCGCTCCGCCACTCGGCCCGCGACCTCGTGGCCGAGCGTGAACGGAGTGCGGTAGGGGAGCGCGCCCGGCGGTGCGTCGATGACATGCAGATCCGACCGGCACAGCCCGGCCGCCTCCACCCGCACCAGTACTTCCTCGCCTGTCGGTACGGGCCGCGGCACCTCGGTGAGGACCGGTGGGCCGCCCCAGCTGATCAGTCGGACCGCTCTGTTCCCGCCTGTTGACATGTGTGAGACGGTAGCAAAAATGAAGTCAGTTCAGTAGATCGGAGAGGTGGTGACCCGGCATGGACGACGACAACGGCAGCGGGCGCGCAGGACGCTTCGCGGGGCACGTCGCTCTGGTCACGGGCGCGGGCTCGGGCATCGGTGCGGCGGCCGCCCGGCGGCTGGCCGCCCAGGGCGCGGAGGTCTTCGCCGCGGACATCGACGGCTCGGCCGTCGCGGCCGTCACCGAGGACATGCCCGGCGCGCACGCGCTGACCGTGGACGTCGCGGACTCCGCCCAGGTGGACCGGGCCTTCGACGAGCCGGTACGGACACGTGGGCGCCTGGACGTGGTGGTGCACGCGGCCGGGGTCGACGATCCCACGGCCAAGGAGTGGATCGCCGAGGCGCTGCTCGCCGACCTGCCGCTCGAGGTGACCGGGAGACTCGGTGACGACTCATGGCGGCGGGTCCTGCGGGTCAATCTCGACGGCACCTTCCATGTGCTGCGCGCCGCCCTGCGGGTCATGAGGCCCCACGGGAAGGGCGCCGTCGTCACCGTCGGCTCCTCCTCGGCCTTCGACACCCTGGCCGGCTATCCGCACTACGCGGCGTCGAAGGCCGGCGCGCACGCACTGAGCCAGGCCGTCGCCAAGGAGGCGATCGCCTTCGGCGTCCGGGTCAACACGGTGGCGCCGGGGCCGACCCGGACGGGCATGGCGGAGCGGACGCCCGCGGCGCTGCGGCAGGGGTTCGCCGATCCGCGGGTCCGCCCGTACGCCACGCCGGAGGAGATCGCCGACATCGCCCTGTTCCTGGCGAGCGAGGAGGCGGCGAACCTCGTGGGCGCGGTGCTGCTGGCCAATGGTGGGCGGTTCACGGTGTGAGGGAGATTCGGATGTTCAGGCTGGATGCCGATCCCGCGCTGCTGCTCGAGACCGAGGAGCGGCGCCAACTGCGAGGAGTCCTGAGGGACCTGCTCGCCGATACCTGCGGGACCGAGGAGGTCCGTGAACAGGCCGAGAGCCCGCGCGGACACAGTCGGGCGCTGTGGGACCGGCTCGCCGGCGAGATCGGTGTGCACGGACTCGCCCTGCCCGAGGAGTACGGCGGGGCCGGGTACGGCTTCACCGAACTCGCCGTCGCCCTGGAGGAGACGGGGCGCGCGCTGTGCCCCGTGCCGCTGCTGCCCACCGTCGTACTGGCGGCGCAGGCACTGCTGGACAGTGGCGACCGGGCTGCCTGCGAACGCTGGTTGCCCGGCATCGCCTCGGGTGCGCTCACGGCCACCGTCGCCGGAATTCCGCAGCCCGGCAGGGTGACGGCCGAGCACGGTCGAGACGGCTGGGTACTGCGCGGCGAGGCCGACTTCGTGCTCGACGGGGAGGGCGCCGATCTGTTGCTGGTCGTGGCCCGCGCGCCGGACGGGGAGCGGTTGTTCGCCTGCGTGCCGGACGCCGCGACCTGCGACCGCACGGCTCGCCGCGTCCTCGACCCGACCCGCCGTCAAGCGCTCGTCCGCCTGAGGGGGGCCTCGGCCCATCCGGTCGGCGAGGCCGGGCAGGTCCCGGCGATCGTCGACGCCGTCCTCGACGCCGGGCGGGTGGCGCTGGCCGCCGAGCACGTCGGCGGGTGTGCGCACGCTCTGGACGCCACCCTGGAGTATGTGTCCCACCGAACTCAGTTCGGTCGGGTCATCGGGTCGTTCCAGGCGGTCAAGCACCGGCTGGCCGACCTACTGGTCGAGATCGAGGGCGCCCGCTCGGCGTCGGCGTACGCGAACGCCTGTCTCGCGTCGCGCACATCGCAGCTGCCGGTCGCCGCGAGCGCCGCGGCGGTGGTGTGCACCGGCGCCTATCGCCTGGCCGTCACCGAATACGTTCAGCTGCACGGTGGAATCGGCTTCACCTGGGAACATCCGGCACATCTGTATCTGCGCCGGGCGCGGGCCGACGAGGCGCTGTTCGGCACCGGTGACGACCATCGCCTGCGCCTGGCCGGCCTGCTCGGTCTCGCTCACTGATCCCTCACGGGTCACCGCTTCCCGATCCATTGACAGCGGGCACCACTGCCCCCAGAATCGTACTGAATTCAGTTCAGGTTGAAGGAGTTCTCATGGCAGTCGAAGACGAGATCCAGTTCGAGCGGGACGGTCATGTGGCGCGGGTCTGGCTGAACCGCCCGCACAAGAAGAACTGCGTGACCGTTCCGATCCTGGAACGGCTGGACGAGATCATCACCGAGGTCGACGCGGACCCCGAGCTGCGCGTACTGGTCCTGCGCGGCCGCGGCAACACCTTCTGCTCCGGGTTCGACCTGGACAGCCTCCAGGCCGATTTCGTCGGCAAGTCGAACGCCCTCAACGTCGCCGTGCTGTCGGCGAAGGTCTGCGACCGGCTGTACTCGATGAAGACGCCGTCGATCGCCGTCCTGGAGGGTTACGTCACCGCGGGCGGCTTCGAGCTGATGATCTCCTGCGACTTCGCGATCGCCGCGGACGACGCCCTGATCGGCGACTTCCACATCCGCCGCGCCCTGTACGGCGGCGCGGGGCCGATCTACCGGGTGCCCCGCATGATCGGGATCCGCAAGACCAAGGAGCTGATGCTCACCGGCAAGCTGCTGACCGGTGTCGAGGCCGCCGACTTCGGCCTCATCAACTCCTCGGCGCCCGCCGACAAACTCGACGCCACCGTCGAGGAGTTCGCCGCGAACCTCACCGACAAGAGCCCGTTCACCATGTGGATCACCAAGATGACCATCGACCGGAGCCTCGACGCCGACACCCAGTCGCTGATGGTCATGGAGCACCTCGCGGTCGGCGTGATGCTCAACTCCGAGGACGCGGCGGAGGGCGTCGCGGCGTTCCTGGACAAGCGGGAGCCGCAGTGGAAGGGCCGCTGAGCACCGCGCCGGACACCGGGAGCCGACTGCACGGCTCCCGGTGCGCCGACTGCGCGGTGGCCACCTATCCGGCGGGCCCGGCGTGCCCGCGCTGCGGGGGGCCGGCCGAGCCGGTCGTCCTCTCCTGCGCGGGCACGCTGTGGACCTGGACCGTGCAGCGGTACGCGCCCAAGTCGCCGCCGTACGTCCCGCCCGCCGCCGGATTCACGCCGTTCACCGTCGGATACGTCGAACTGCCGGAGGGCGTACGGGTGTTGGCCGCCCTCGATGTGCCGCCCGAGGAGGCGGAGATCGGCATGCCGGTGACGATCACGGTGGGAGACGGCGTGCCGAGGGCCAGGGGAGTGGCCGTATGAGCGGCGAGGAGGTACTCGTCTGCGGCGCCGGGATCACCTCCTTCGCCCGTACGCAGGACAGCGGCCGCCAGTTGGCCGTGCGGGCCGTGCGGTCCGCCCTCGCCGACGCGGGGCTTCCCTGGTCGCGGGTGCGGGCCGCCTACGGCGGCAGCGACGCGGCCGGCAACGCCGACACGCTGGTCTCCGAACTCGGCCTGACCGGGGTGCCGTTCACCAATGTGCGCAACGGCTGCGCGACCGGCGGCAGCGCCCTGGTGTCGGCCGTCAACGCGATCCGGTCCGGGGCGGCGGACGTGGCTCTCGCCGTCGGTTTCGACAAGCATCCGCGCGGCGCCTTCGACCCGCGGCCCGCCGACTGGGGACTCGACGAGGCCTACGGCCACGACGGGCTCATGGTCACCACGCAGTTCTTCGCCATGAAGATCCAGCGGTACATGCACGACCACGGCATCAGTCCGCGCACGCTCGCCCAGGTCGCCGAGAAGGCGTACGCGAACGGAGTGCTCAACCCCCACGCCTGGCGTCGCAAACCGCTCGACGCCGACGAGATCCTGGCGTCCGGCATGGTCAACGACCCACTGACCCGGTACATGTTCTGCTCCCCGGGCCAGGGCGCGGTCGCACTGATCCTGTGCAGCCGCGCGGTGGCCCGCGAACTCGAATCGGTGCCGGTCGCGCTGCGGGCGGCCGTGGTACGCACCCGGCGGTTCGGCTCCTTCGAGGTGTTCAGCCCCTGGGCGCCGCCCGGGACGCCGACGAGCGTGAGCGCGGACGCCGCCCACCACGCCTTCGAGGAGGCCGGGCTGGGACCCAGGGACATCGACGTGTGCCAGCTCCAGGACACCGAGAGCGGCGCGGAGGTGATGCACATGGCCGAGTGCGGGTTCTGCGAACACGGCGAACAGGAGTCACTCATCCCGTTCGGGGCGACCCGGATCGACGGCTCCCTGCCGGTCAACACCGACGGCGGCTGCATCGCCAACGGCGAACCCATCGGAGCCTCCGGCCTGCGCCAGGTCCACGAGGTCGTACAGCAGTTGCGTGGCCGGGCGGGCGAACGGCAGGTGCCGGGCGATCCGTCGGCCGGCTTCACCCACGTGTACGGGGCGCCGGGCGTCAGCGCCTGCACCGTGCTGACCCGCTGATCCGGCCGCGCCCTGAGTTGGAGGCACCATGAGCGGCATCCCCGAGCCCGCCGAGTTCCGCGCCGAGGCCCGCCACTGGCTGACCGGCGTGGCGAAAGAGCGCGCCGCACACCAGGAATGGGGTCACGGCGACGACTCGGTGGCCGTCTTCGAGAACCGGACCGACGCCGAGGAACGCGCCCAGACCGACCGCATACGGGACTGGGAACGCCTCCGGTACGACCAGGGCTGGGGCGCGCTGGACTGGCCACCCGAGTACGGGGGGCGTGAACTTCCCTCGTACTACGAGCAGTTGTACCGGGCCGAGGAGGCGTCCTTCGACGTGCCACGGCGCACCGAGATCTTCCCGGTCACCCAGCAGCTCGTCGCCCCCGCCATCCGCGTCTGGGGCACGCAGGAGCAGAAGCAGCGCTGGCTGCCCCCCATGCTCCGCACCGACGAACTGGCCTGTCAGCTGTTCTCCGAGACCGAGGCGGGCTCCGACCTCGCCGCCGTCCGCACCCGGGCGGTGCGGGACGGCGACGGCTGGCGGCTGCGCGGCCACAAGATCTGGACGTCCGGCGCCCGCGTCGCCACCTGGGGCGTCGCCGTCTGCCGTACCGATTCCGACGTGCCCAAACACGCGGGCATCACGGTCTTCCTGGTCCGTATGGACGCGCCCGGCGTGACGGTACGCCCTATCCGCCAGATGACCGGCGGTAGCAGCTTCAACGAGGTCTACCTGGACGACGTCCTGGTGCCGGACACCGACCGGCTCGGTCCCGTCGGCGAGGGCTGGCGGGTGACCCTCACCGTCCTGGCCGCCGAACGCCTGGACTCCGGCGGCCTCGGTCTGGACAACGCCGACCGCGCCCTGGACCTGGCACGGCACCTGCCGCGCCCGCTCACCGGCGGGGAACGACAGCAGGCGGCCGACCTGTTCGTGCGGGCCCTCGTCCAACGGCTCATCGGACTGCGGGTGACGGCGGCCCTGGCGGCCGGACGTGAACCGGGCGCCGAGGCCTCGGTCGGCAAGCTGCACGCCACCGCGACCATGCGCGCCACCACCGACCTCGTCCAGCAGCTCCTCGGGCCCCGGCTGGCCGCCGACACCGGGGAGTGGGGCACGTTCGCCTGGACCGAGCACCTGCTCGGCGCCCCGGGCTACCGCATCGCCGGAGGCAGCGACGAGATCCAGCACACCATCCTGGCCGAGCGCGTGCTCCGGCTGCCCAAGGAACCGAAGGGGGCAAGCAGTTGAGTACGACGACGCAGGTGACGGAACTCGGGCGGCGGGTGCGCGAGCGACTCGCCGAGCGGCACCCCGGTGCGCTCTTCGGCGACCTGCGCACCCTGCCCGGCGGCCACTCCGGCCTCACCTACTCGCTCACCGCGGGAGAGGTGTCGTACGTCGTGAAGGCGGTGCCACCGGGAGAGCGTCCCGTCGGCCGCAACGACATGCTGCGCCAGGCGCGGGTACTGGGCGCGCTCGCGGGGTCGGCGGTGCCCGTGCCGGGCGTCGTCGCCGTGGACGAGGACGAACCGGCCTGGTTCGCCATGGAGTTCGTGACCGGCGAGGCGATCGAGCCGGTCCTGGACGAACACCGGCTCGACCCCGGGCTGTGCCGGACCCGGATGCTGGCCCTGGCCCGCGTGCTGCGGGACCTGCACCGGACACCGACGACGTTGACCTCCGAACCTCTTGACCCCGCACGGGAGTTGGAGCGATGGAGCCGCACCATGCGGGCGGTGCCGACAGCGCTCCGCCCCGGAGGCGAGGACGTGGTGAACGCCCTGGGCGCACGCGTCCCCGACAACACTCCCGCGGCCCTCACCCACGGCGACTTCCGACTCGGCAACGTCCTGTGCCAGGGCGAGCGGCCGGCCGCCGTCGTCGACTGGGAGATCTGGGCGTACGGCGATCCGCGCATCGACCTCGCGTGGTTCCTGCTCTTCGCCGATCACCGCAACTTCCCCCGGCTCGGCCACGCCGTCCCCGGCCTGCCCACCGAGGAGGACCTGCTCACCGCCTACCTCGACGGTCGTCCCGAACCCCCTGACCTGGACTGGTTCCGTGCCCTGGCCCGCGCCAAGATGGCCGCGATCATGGGCCACAACCTGCGCCGACACCGCGAGGGCAGGCATCACGACCCCGACCAGGAGCGGCTGCCGCCGACCATCGCGGAGATGATCCGCTCAGCTCGCGACATTCTCGCCCGACGGCTCTGAAGGAGCGCCACCATGGAATTCGGACTCTCCCCGAGGGCCGACGAACTCCGTTCGCGTATGGCCGCGTTCATGGAGGAGTACGTCCTGCCCGCCGAGCCCGTCCACGACCGGCAGATCGCCGAGGCCGACGACCCGCACCGACTGCCGCCGATCCTGCGCGAGTTGAAGGAGAAGGCACGCGCCGAGGGCCTGTGGAACCTCTTCCTCACGCACGGCGACTGGGGCGCGGGCCTCACCAACCTCGAGTACGCGCCGCTCGCCGAACTGGCGGGACGCTCGGTCTTCGGCCCCGAGGTCTTCAACTGCTCGGCCCCCGACACCGGCAACATGGAACTGCTGGCCCTCTTCGGCACGTCCGAGCAACAGGACCGCTGGCTGCGGCCCCTGCTGTCCGCCGAGATCCGCTCCTGTTTCGCCATGACCGAGCCGGAGGTGGCCAGCTCCGACGCGCGCAACATCCGTACCCGGATCACCCGTGACGGCGACGAGTACGTCGTCAACGGCCACAAGTGGTACACGTCCGGGATCCTCGACCCGGACTGCCGGCTGATCATCCTGATGGGGGTCACCGACCCGGACGCGCCCACCTACCGACAGCAGAGCATGCTGCTGATCCCCCGTGACACACCCGGCATCACGATCCTGCGCGATCTGCCGATGTTCGGCTACACCGACCGCTGCGGCCACGGTGACGTGCTCTTCGAGGACGTACGCGTGCCGGTGTCCGCGATGCTTGGCGGCGAGGGAGAGGGATTCGCCCTGGCGCAGGGGCGCCTGGGCCCCGGACGTATGCACTACGCCATGCGAGCCGTCGGATTCGCCGAACGGGCCCTGGAGCTGATGTGCCGCCGGGCCCTGACCCGCACGGCCTTCGGGGGCCCGCTGGCCGATCAGGGTGTCGTCCGCGAGTGGATCGCCCGCAGCCGGATCGAGATCGAGCAGCTACGGCTGCTCGTCCTCAAGTCGGCCTGGCTGATGGACACCTCGGGCAACGCGGCCGCCCGCACCGAAGTCGCCGCGATCAAGGTGGCCGCGCTGGAGGTGGCGCACCGGGTGGTCGACCGGGCGGTCCAGGCGCACGGGGCGGCCGGGGTCAGCGACGACACCGTCCTGGCGCGGCTGTACGCGATCACCCGGGCGCTGCGGATCGCGGACGGGCCGGACGAGGTGCATCTGCGGACGGTCGCCCGGCACGAACTGGCCAAGTACCCGGAGGAGTCGCTGTGAACGGACAGGTGCTGGACGGGCGGGTGGCGGTGGTCACCGGCGGCTCGCGGGGCATCGGCCTCGGTATCGCCAAGGCGTACCGGGAAGCGGGCGCCCACGTGGTGATCGCCGCCCGCAAGCCGGACGGACTCGCCGCCGCCCGCGCGGAGTTGCTGCGCGTCAAGGGCGACGGCGAGGTGGGCGAGGTGGTCGCCAACGCCGGCGCCCCCGAGGACGCCGAGCGGTGCGTCGAGGAGACCATGGCCCGTTTCGGCCGGCTCGACGTGCTGGTCAACAACGCGGCCACCAACCCGTACATGGGCCCGCTCATCGACCTGGACCTGCCGCGCGCGCAGAAGACCGTACAGGTCAACCAGTACGGCATGGTCGCCTGGACGCGCTATGCCTGGCGGGCGTGGATGCGGGAGCACGGGGGAGCCGTCGTCAACATCGCCTCCGTCGGGGGGCTGGTCGTCGATCCCCAGATCGGCTGGTACAACGCCACCAAGGCGGCCATGCTCCACATGACCCGGCAGCTCGCCTACGAACTCGGGCCGCGGGCCAGGGTGAACGCCATCGCGCCCGGTCTGATCAAGACGGAGCTGGCCCGGGCCGTGTGGGAGCCGAGGGAGCCGATCCTGACCGCGAAGCTGCCGTTGCGCAGGCTGGGGACGGTCGAGGACGTGGCGCACGCGGCGGTGTTCCTGGCGTCCGAGGCGTCCTCGTGGATGACGGGTCAGACACTGGTCCTGGACGGCGGGGCGACCGCACTGCCGATCGGGGTGGAAGGGTGACGGCCACGACCGCGGACCTGTTCTCGTTGCGGGGCCGCACCGCTGTGGTGACGGGCGCCTCGTCGGGACTCGGCGCCCGGTTCGCCGCCGTCCTCGCCGAGGCCGGGGCCACCGTGTACGCGGCGGCCCGCCGACCGGACCGGCTGCGGGAACTGGCCGACAGCGACCCGCGTATCCACCCCGTCGTGTGCGACGTGTCGCGGGAGGAGGACCGCGAACGGCTCGTCGCGGCCGTGCTGGAGGACGGCGGACGCTTCGACGTCCTGGTCAACAACGCGGGGGCGTCCGGTGCCGTACGGGCGCAGGACGAGAGCCCCGGGGACTTCTCGGACGTCCTGGCAGTGAACCTGGTGGCACCCTTCCACCTGGCCCGGCTGCTGGCCGAGACACCCTCCGACCATGACGGCACGAAATCGGTGGTGAACGTGTCGTCCGTGCTGGGGCTCGTGTCCGGCGCCCCGCTCGGCGGCGCGGCCTACGCCGCCTCCAAGGCGGGCCTGGTCGGCCTGACACGTGAGCTGGCCGGACAGTGGGGGAGGAGCGGGATCCGCGTCAACGCACTCGCCCCGGGATGGTTCCGCTCGGAGATGACCGACGGCCTCTTCGCCGACGAGCGATCACGCCGATGGGTGGAGCGCGGCACGATGCTGGGGCGGGGCGGTCAACAGGGCGAACTGGACGGGGCGTTGCTCTACCTCGCCTCGGACGCGTCCGCGTACTGCACCGGCCAGGTGCTCACCGTGGACGGCGGGTGGACGGCGCGATGAGGGTCACGGTCGAGGTCGACGACGCGGGAGTGGCCCATGTCGAGCTGTGCCGCGGTGCGGGCAACGCGATCGACCTGGCGATGGCCAGGGGGCTGCTGGAGGCCGCGCGGGAGTGTGAGCGGGCGCGGGTGCGAGCCGTGCTGCTCACCGGGCAGGGGCCGTCCTTCTGCGTGGGGGGCGACCTGAGTGAGTTCGGCGCGCTGCCCGGGGAGCGGCTCTCCGGGCATCTCACCGACGTCACCGACGCGCTGCACGGAGCGCTGCGGATCCTCACCGGCCTCGACGCGCCGCTGGTCACGGCAGTGCAGGGCGCCGTCGCGGGTGCCGGCCTCGGGCTCGCCATGGCCGCCGACCTCGGTTTCGCCGCGGCCGACGCCGGTTTCACGGCCGCCTACACCGGGATCGGGTACTCGCCGGACGCGGGGGTGAGCTGGCTGCTGCCCCGCCTCGTCGGCCCCAAGCGGGCGCTGGACCTGCTCCTCACCAACCGCAGGGTCACCGCCGCCGAGGCGCTGGAGATCGGGCTGGTGAGCAGGGTCGTGGCGCCGGAACGGCTCCGGGAGGAGGCCGCGGAAGCCGCGAGGGCGCTGGCGCGCGGAGCCACGGGGGCCTACGGGGTGACTCGGCGGCTGGTCGCCGGGGCGATGTCGACCGGGCTGCACGAACAGCTCGACGCGGAGGCCGGCCGGCTGGCCGAGGCCGCGGTGTCCGCGGAAGGACGGGAGGGCGTGGCCGCGTTCCTCGCCAAACGACGACCGGACTTCGGGCAGGGGGCACCGCTGTGATCGGGGATCGGGGATCGGGTTCTGGGGACCGGGGATCTGGGTTCGGGCCGTGGCGGGGTCGTGACCGGTGCCTGGGCTTCGGGCAGGGAGCGCCGTGTGCGGCGGCCTGTGCAGGGCGTTCCCGTGATCGGCGACCCGGCGTCGGACCGCGCCGCCCCGTGGCCGGCGAAACCGCCGGGAGCGTGCGTGCCCCGTGATTCGGAGCCAACCTGAACTTGGGTCTACTCTCGGACGACCGGACGGTGATCGGAACCGGCCGTGGAGCAGAGGGAGAGGGCGATGGCAAGGGCGCGGATCGTGGATCCGGAGGAGGGCCCCAGGTCGAAGCGGGCGGCCATCCTGATGGCCGCCGTGGAGCGGTTCGGCGAGGACGGCTACGAGAGCACCAAGTGGTCCGAGGTCGCCGACCGGGTCGGCATCGGGCAGACGGCCCTCTACCACTACTTCGAGTCGAAGGCTCACTGCCTGCTCACGATCATGCGCCTGGAGCTGCAGCGTTCCCACGACATGTTCATCGAGGCCACGGCCGATGTGACGGACCCGGTCGAGGAACTGCGCGCGGCGGCCCGCTCCGCCTTCGCGGTCTCCGAGCAGGAGATCCGCCAGATGCGCATCCTCCAGGCCAACATGTCCCTGCTGGCCAACCCCCGCAAGTCCAAGCGGGAGGAGACCGAGCGCGTGGCGGCACGCCAGCTGGTGCAGATGGTCGAGCGGGACTGGACGAACCTGCTGATGCGCGGCATGTCCCAGGGCGCCTTCCCGGTGCGCGACGCCCACACCCTGGGCCTGGGCGTGCTCGGCATGATCGTCAGCGTCTGGCGCTGGTACCGGCCGACCGGGGCGATCCCGCTTCCGGAGATCAGCGAGATGATCGAGGGATGCGTGGTGCGCATGGTCGCCGAATAGATCCCGGCTCGCTCCCGCCTCTTGTCGGGGGCGGGGCGGCCGTCTTACAGTCAAACTGAACTGAACTCAGGTTGTGTGCGGCAGTGAGGAGAGCGGTCGGCAATGGTGATGCGCGAGTACATGGCCCGCATGGACGGCCAGGACCCGGAGAAGGCCCTGGACCTGGTGGAACCCGGTTTCCGTTTCCTCATCGCCCTGCCGGGCGGTCAGCACGGCGGTCAGTCTCGAGAGGAGTTCGCCGCGTACATAGCCGGACGCCAGGCGGTGGACCGTACGCACGAGATCAAGCGGTTCGCCGTCGACGGTGACGTGGAGACGGCGTACGGCTTCGTCGTCGAGCAGGGGGTGACCGTCGGCGCGTTCCTGTCCGCCGTACAGGTCTCGCCCCGCGGGTTGATGGCCCGCTACCAGTCCTTCTTCACCACCGAGTTCGATCTCGTGGACCGGCCGTGACCGCGCCCGCCGCCGCGGCCCCGTTCCTGACCAACTGGTTCGCGATCCTCGACAGTGACGACGCGGACCGGATCCTCGACCTGATCACCGACGACTTCTCGTTCTCCATCCTGTTCTCCACCGGGGGCGACGGCGCGACCGACTTCCACGGCGGCCGGGCCGAGATGGAGGGCTATCTCGCCCAGCGCCAGGTGGGCGTCCGCACCCACCACCCGCTCACGGCGAGCACGGTCGGCCAGGACGAACTGTTCCTCGGCGAGGTACGGCGCTCCGGCGTACCGGAGGCCACCTTCGTGGCGAGCGCCCGGCTCGACGACGCCGGCCGGGTGCGGCGGCTGCTCATCGCACGGTCGCCCGCGGTGCTGTTCACCTGACAACCCCGAGGAGGGCCCCATGTACAACCTGATCCTGCTGGCCGCCCGCCCACCGGAGTGGACGCACGAGCGGTTCATCGACTGGTGGCGCGGCGACCACGCCGCACTCACCCGCACCCTGCCCGGGCTGAGGTCCTGGCGGCACACCGACATCGACACGGCCCTCGAACCGCGCTCCGAGGGCTGGGACGGCGTCTCCGTCCTGGGCTTCGACACCGCCGAGGACCTGCGGGCCGCGCTGGCCAGCCCCGAGTGGGCGGCCGCGGTCGCCCAGGTGGGGGACATGCGGGGCCGACGGATCGCCGTCATGGGCGGCGAGGCGGAGCTGTACGCCGGCTGATCACTCCGGTCGGTCGTAGGAGGCGAGGAAGAGGCTGATGCGCCAGACAGTGCGGGAGTTCCAGGAACACGCCGAGAGAACCGATTTCACAGCCGTCGTCGACGACTTCGGTCGGCACGGCGCGCGCGACCTGCTGGAGCGCGCGGCCCGACTCGCCGACGCCATGACGCCGGACGGGACGCCCGGCGGAACCGTCCTGCTCCAGACCGACAACTCGTGGCGCACCGTCGCCGCGACCCTCGCCGTGGGGATGACCGGCGGTGTCCTGGCACTGGTCAACCGGCACACCACCCAGGCCGAGTTCGCCGCCGCCCTGGAGGACATCCACCCCGACGTCGTGATCGCCGAACCGTCCGCGGTCGAGGAATGGCAGGCGCGGCCGAGTGTGCGCAACGTCCGAACGGCCGAGGCCCTCGACGGCTGGACGGTACTGGCCGGTCACGGTCCGCGGGACGTCTCCCGCTGGTCGGGCGGCTCACTCATCGGTCTGACCTCCGGCTCCACCGGGCGGCCCAAAGGAGTCGTCCAGTCGGAGAGCGCGCTGCGCTACGCGTGTTCCCGCACCGCCGACATCAACGGGCTGCGCCAGGGCGACGCGGTGGCCGCCATCGTGCCCCTGTCCTCCACCGCCGCGTACTGCTTCGGCGTCTCCATGGCGCTGACGCTCGGCGGCCCCCTGGTGCTGAGCGGCCGGTGGGACAGGGCGGAGGCATTGACGCGGATGTCGGAGAACGAGGTCAGGTGGACCATGTGCGTGCCGACCATGGCCCTGCAGATGGGCTCGGCGGCCGCCGGATCACGCGTCCTCGCAGGGGTCCGCTCCCTCACCGTCGGCGGCGGCCCGATGGACCGCGGTGCTCTCGCCCGCGCCGAACGCTCCCTGGGCACCCGGATCCTGCGGGTCTTCGGTATGTCCGAGTGCCTCGGCCACACCTCGCCGCGGCCCGACGACCCCGAGGAGATCCGTCTCGGCCGGGACGGGCGGCCGTTCCCCGGCACCGAGTTGCGCGCGGTCGCCTCCGACGGCAGCGTCCTCGGCCCCGGCCGGACGGGTCGGGCCGAGGTCCGCGGGCCCTCGCTCTTCCTCGGCTACGCGCGTGACGGCAAGGTCGAGCCGCCCGCCCTCACCCCGGACGGCTTCTTCCCGACCGGGGACCTGCTGACGACCGGCGAGGACGGCACGGTCACCATCATGGGCCGGGAGAAGGACGTCATCATCCGCGGCGGCCGCAACCTCGACATCACCGAGATCGAACGCGCCGTCGCCGCCCACCCGCGAGTCGCCCGGGTGTGCGTGGTGCCGGTACCGGACCCGCTGCTCGGCGAACGCGCGGCCGTGCTCGTGGTCGCCGAGGACGGAGCCGACGACATCGGCCTCCAGGAGATCACCGAACACCTCGACCGCACCGGCCTCTCCAAGGCCAAATGGCCCGAATACGCTTTCCTCGTCGATGAGTTGCCCCAGACGACGGTCGGCAAACTGGACCGCTCCGGGGCCCGCAGGCTCGCCAACGAACTGCACGCCCGGCTCCCCGCGGAGCCGGCACGGCAACCGCACCGCCAAGGAGATGCATGACACCCCCCACACCCTCCACGACCCCCACCCCCCGCTTCGACCGCGGCCGGTGGGCGGACGCGGGAGCCCAGACCGTACGGCCCGGTGTCCACCGCATCCCGCTCCCGCTGCCGGACGACGGTCTGCGGGCGGTCAACGTCTACGCGCTGGAAGGCCTCGCGGACGGACTGGTGCTGATCGACGGCGGGTGGTCGATCCCCGAGTCACGCAAGGCACTGGAGGACGCGCTCGCCGGCCTCGGCCACGACCTGGGCGAGATCAGCCACATCCTGGTCACCCACATCCACCGGGACCACTACACCCAGGCCGTCGAGCTGCGCAGGCTGCTCGGCTCCCGGGTCTACCTCGGTTCGGGTGAACGGCGCGGACTGGAACTGCTCGGCTCGCTGGCCACGACCCAGCCGGCCGGTTCGCTCCAGACCTTGCTGCGGGCCGGTGCGCACGAACTCGCCGAGCAGGTGGCCGCGATGGATCACGGCGACTTCGACCCGAGCGTGTGGGAAGCCCCCGACCGGTGGCTGGAGGCGGAGGAACTGCCCTTCGGGGACAGTGAGTTGACCGTCATCCCGACCCCAGGGCACACCCGGGGGCACGTCGTCTACCTGGACCGGGCCCGGGGTCTGCTGTTCTCCGGGGATCACGTCCTGCCGCACATCACCCCGTCCATCGGCTTCGAACTCGGCCCGACCGCACTGCCGTTGGGCGACTACCTGGACTCCCTGCGCCTGATGACCACCCTCGCGGACGCCCGGCTGCTGCCCGCGCACGGGCCGGTCGGGGACAGCGTGCACGCCCGGGTCGGTGAGCTGCTCGCCCACCACGACGACCGGCTCGCCGAGACCCTCACGGTCCTCGGCGACCGTACCCTTGACGCCCACACGGTGGCGGGGGAGTTGGGGTGGACCCGGCGCAAGCTGCCCTTCGCCGACCTCAACGCCTTCAACCAGATGCTCGCCGTCAACGAGACCGCGGCCCACCTCGACGTGCTGGTGGCCCGCGGCCAGGCCCGGCACACGCGCTCGGACGACGGGGTCGACCACTACACCGCCGTCCCAGCGGACGCCGACCCGCGCACCGCCGTCACCGGTTAGCGCGCGGTCCAGCCTCCGTCGACGTACAGCTCCGAGCCGGTCATGAAGCTCGCGTCGTCGGAGGCGAGGAACGCCACCGTCGCCGCGACCTCCTCGGGCGTGCCGAGCCGGCCGAGCGGAGTTCCCTCGATCATCGCCGCCAACCGGGGCGTCCCGCGCCACAGTTCACGCGACCGGGGCGTCTCGATGAAACCGGGATGCAGGGAGTTGACCCGGACGCCGCGCTTGGCCCAGTGCAGCGCGGCGTTCTTCGTCATGAGGCGTACGGCGCCCTTGGCCGCGTGGTACGAGAACTGGGCGCCGAAGCCGCCGACCGTACCGAAGATCGACGCCACGTTGACCACGGAGCCGCCGCCGGAGCGCTCGATGGCCGCACCGCCGTGCTTCATGCCGAGCCAGACGCCGGTCTGGGTGACCGCGATCACCTGGTCCCAGGTCTCCTGGGTCTCCGTCTCCACGGTGCCCATCGCGGCGATGCCGGCGTTGTTCACCAGCACGGACAGCACGCCCAGTTCGGCCATCACACGGTCCACGACCGCCTGCCACGCCGCCTCGTCGGAGACGTCCAGGGCCAGCCCCAGCGCCCCGCCTCCCACCTCCTCGGCGAGCTTCTCGCAACGTCGAACGTCGACGTCGGTCACCACGACCGCGGCGCCCTCGGCCGCGAGCCGCCGTACCACCGCGTCGCCGATGCCTCCGGTGGCGCCGGTCACCAGGGCCACCCGGCCCGCCAGCCTCGCGTCCATCATGCCCACCCCGCCCTCAGCCCTTGACCCCGCGCCAGGCCAGCGCCCCACCGTCGATCACGTAGGCGGCGCCCGTCACGAACGCCGCGCTGTCCGAGGCCAGGAAGCAGGCGAGCTGCGCCACCTCTTCCGGCCTGCCCAGCCGGTCCACCAGCTGCGGCGCCACCAGCTCCCGTTCCATCGCGTCGCGGTCCTCGGCGGCGGCGAAGAAGCCCTGTGCCAGCGGGGTGTCGATGACGCCGGGGCAGAAGCAGTTGCAGCGCACCGGCGCGAGGTCGACGGCGGTGACCTTCGTCAGATGGATGACGCCGGCCTTGGTGACGCCGTAGGCGGGACAGTTGGGGAAGCCGACGAGGCCGGAGACGGAGGCCGCGTTGACGATCGCCGGGCCCCGCGTGGAGCGGCGCAGATACGGTGCCGCGAACTTGGTGGTCAGCCACACGGCCTTGAGGTTGACCTCGTAGACGGTGTCCCAGACGTCCTCGGCGAGTGAGCCGACGCCGTGGTCCCGGTCCGTCGTCAGCGTGGAATCGATCACCCCCGCGTTGTTGACCAGGACGTCGAGCCCGTCGAAGCGTTCTGCCGTGCGGGTCACCATGGCCTCGATGTCGTCGGGGACCCGCAGGTCGCACACGATCGCCTCGGCCTTCGCCCCGGCGGCGCGCACGAGATCGGCCGTCTCGGACGCTCCGGCAGCGTTCAGGTCGGCGACCACGGCCGACGCGCCCTGGCGGGCCATCTCCACGGCTATCGCCCGCCCGATGCCCTGGCCCGCGCCGGTGATGAGGGCGGTCTTGCCCTCGAGTGAACCCACCATGCCGTCTGCTCCCGTCTGCCCAGGAAGTCCCGCCACGCCTGAACTAACTTCAGTTCGGTTTCGAGTCTAGTTTCCTGCCGTGTGGGCGACAAGGTTTCCGCACATGACTGAGAAGACCCGAACGAGGTCGAGCGGCCAGTGGCCGACTGCCGAGGCCACTGTCGCGCCGGAACTACCTGGCCCTGCGTCGGGCCGTACCCGTGCCCGAGGTGGACACCTGTGCCTCCTCGGGCACGAAAAGGTCGTCATCCCCGAAGGCCGGTGCCTGGAAGGGGTTCGTCGCCGGAGGCGGGGATGCGGCGGTGGCAGAGTGGGGCGCCGTTTCCGGCGCCGAGAACAGCGAGGGGAGGTCGATGAGAAGTCTTCCAATCGTTACCGGGACAGGGAGCGCGCCCGGCCTGCCGAGGCCGGGAGCAGTGGCCCTACAGCTTGCTCATCTTGGTGTACGGGCTCATGATCCGCTGTTGCATCGAACCGAAGTCCACGAGCACCGCGATGCCGTCCTCGACGGCGATCGCCCGGCCGAGGCCGTAGATGTCGTGTGTGACCCGGTCTCCCACGGCGAACTCCTTGGGAGTGGGCGTGGCCGGGGCCTTGAAGGGACTGGTGGGCAAATAGCGCTTGGGTGCGGCTGGCTTTGTCATCCCTTCCAGTATGCGCCTGCGCGTAGCACGATGGGACAGAGCGGTCGGCTCTGGGGGCGGCTTGGTGCTTGCTCACGCCCGGGCGCCGACCATCCAGCAGGCCGCGGTGAAGCGGACCTCCGCGCCCTGCACGTAGCTGTCGAACGCGGCGCGGACCGTGTCGATGATGCGGGCGCGGGTCCGCTCGTCCACCTCGGGCAGGGTCGCGCCCACTGGACCGAACCGGGTGAAGTAACCCACCAGTTCCTTCTCGGACAGAGCGCAGGCCACGTCGACCGGCCGGACGTCGACCCCGGTCCAGCCGCCCTGCGTCAGGACGAGCTGGATCCTGTCCGGGTCCGCGAAGGCGAACTGCCCCGGCTCGTCCGGTCGGCGGGCGGGGAGATCCGGCAGGAACGGTGCCGCGGCGCGTTCGGCGGTCGTCATGAACGGGTTCTCCGCGGGGCCACGCCAGGTGACGAACCGGAGCCGGCCCTCGTCCGTCGCGGCACGGCGCAGATTCGAGAAGGCCCGGACCGGGTCCTCGAAGAACATGACACCGAACCGTGACATGACGGCGTCGAAGGTGCCGGGTTCGAACGCATGGTCCTGGGCATCGGCTCGGATGAAGGACACCGGCACGTCCGCCTGCTCGACGCGTGCCCGGGCGGCGGTGATCATCGGTTCCGAGATGTCGATGCCCACGCATCCGCCCGACGGACCGAGCCGCTCCGCGACGGTCAGCGTCGTGCCTCCGGTGCCGCAGCCGACGTCGAGCACGCGCTCCCCGGGTTCGACGGACACCGCTTCGACAAGCAGGTCCTCGAACGGCTTGAGCATCCCGTCCAGCACCCCCTGCGCCTCGACCCAGGCGTGGCCGGCGGGCCCGCTCCAACGGGCCGCCTGTTCGTCACCGCTCCTGCGCGCGCTGTCCATGTTCGCCTCCTGTGTCCGTCTTCGGCTTGTCTTCATGGGGCCGAGATGACAGCGTGCTGCTTCAAGTCGACTTGAGGTCAAGAGGATGACAGACCTGGACATCGCCGAGGTGGCCCAACGCGCCGGGGTCCCCGCCTCGACGCTGCGGTTCTACGAGGAAAAGGGACTGATCACGCCGGTCGGCAGGCGGGGCCTGCGCCGACAGTACGATCCCGGTGTGCTGGAGCGCCTGGCGCTGATCGCGCTGGGGCGCACCGCGGGGTTCTCGCTCGATGAGATCGCCCGCGTGTTCATGCCGGACCAGGAGCCGCACCTCGACCGCCGGATGCTCGCAGCCAAAGCGGAGGAACTGGACCGACAGATCCGTGAACTGGGCGTGCTGCGTGACTCCCTGCGGCACGCGGCGTCCTGTCCGGCGCCCCGCCACATGGAATGCCCGACCTTCCGTCGCCTGCTCGAAGCCACCGCGTCCGGCGCGGTCGCACCGCCGAGGAAGTGGGCCCCGGGATCACGGTGAAACCGGCCCGCACGCTGCTGGTGCTGGGCCTCCGCGCCCGACGCTTCCGCGCCCGACGCCCACGGGCGCGCAGGCTCAGCGGTTCAGGTAGGCGAGTTCGGTGAAGTGCCGCTGGTAGGCGTCCAGCAGGCGCTTGGCGACGGCGTACGAGTCGATCAGCGGGTGGATGGTCAGCGCTTTGACGGCGTGGGCGCGCTCGCCCGTGGTGGCCGCGTGGATGACCGCGCGTTCGACCGCCTTGACCGCGCACACCAGGCCGGTTCCGTGGTCGGGCAGCGGGGCCCCGGAGATGGGGCGGGCGCCGTTGGCGTCCACGTGGCAGGGGGCCTCGATGACGGCGTCGTCGTCGAGGACCGGGATCCGGCCGCGGCCCCGGACGTTGAGGATGAGGGTGGCGCGTTCGTCCAGGGCGATGGCCCGCATGAGGGAGAGGGCCACCTGCTCGTAGCCGCCGGACTCCAGATCGCACGAGTCCCGTTCGCCCATGCCGACGGCCTCGCGGTTCTCGGCCATGTAGGTGGTCTCGCGCTCCAGGCGGGTGGCGTCCCAGGCGTTCCAGGCCGCGCGAGGTGCGGGCGGCTCCTCGTGGGCGGTGCCCATGGCGTCGTAGAAGCGCTGCTGCTGGGAGTGGAGGAAGGCGCCGCGGGTCTGCTCGGCGGTGCGCGCGGAGTCGACCGACTCCCGGTTGAAGTAGTAGTAGTGCAGGTATTCGTTGGGCAGCGCGCCGAGTGTGCGCAACAGGTCCGCGCCGAAGAGCCTGCCCTCCTCGAACGAGGCCAGCGCGGTCTCGTTCGCGAACAGGGACGGCAGCAGGTCGCGGCCCTCGACGTGCAGGCCGCACAACCAACCCAGGTGGTTGAGGCCCACGTAGTCCAGGCGGGCGCGGGCCGGATCGACGCCGAGCGCCCCGGCCACCCGGCGGCCGAGACCCACCGGGGAGTCGCAGATACCGATCACCCGGTCACCGAGGTGGGCGGTCATCGCCTCGGTGACCATCCCGGCGGGGTTGGTGAAGTTGATGACCCAGGCGTCGGGCGCCAGGGCGGCGATGCGGCGGGCGATCTCACGGGCCACCGGGACGGTGCGCAGCCCGTACGAGATGCCACCCGCGCCCACCGTCTCCTGGCCCAGCACGCCCTCCTCCAGGGCGATCCGCTCGTCCGCCGCGCGTCCGGCGAGCCCGCCGACCCGGATGGCCGAGAACACGAAGTCGGCTCCGGTGACCGCCTCGTCCAGGTCGGTGGTGACGGTGACGACGGGCGGGTCGCGGTGTCCGGCGGACTGGTCGGCGAGGACCTTGCGGATGGTCGTCAGCCGGGAGGCGTCCAGGTCGTACAGGGTCACCTCGGTGACCCGTCCTTCGCCGTGGTCGCCCAGCAGCGCCCGGTAGACCAGCGGAACCCGGAAGCCACCGCCGCCCAGGATCGTGAGTCTCATACTTGGACCACCTCCACTCCCGCCTCGCGCAACCGGCCGCAGGTCTTCTCGTCCGCGGACGCGTTGGTGACCACCACGTCGAGTTCCTCCGGCCCGCACACCCGGGCCATTCCGGTGCCGGGGAACTTGCCAGCGTCCGCCAGCAGGACCACCTGGGCGCTGGCCGCGATCATCGCCCGCTTGACGGGAACCTCGACGGCGGTGGTGTCCAGCACCTGGCCGTCGGGGCGGATCCCGCTGGTGCCGAGGAACAGCCGGTCGGCGTGGATCTGCCGCAGGTTGTCCTCGGTGAGGAAGCCCACCAGTGAGCGGTAGTCACGCCGGACCACACCGCCCAGCAGGATCAGCTGGACGGCCTTGTCGTCCTGGAGTTCCTCGTAGACGGCCAGGTTGCTGGTGATCACCGTCAGGGACCGGCCGTGCAGATGGCGGGCCACCCGGTGGGCCGTGGTGCCGATGTCGAGCAGCACCGTCTCGCCGTCCCTGACGAGGTTTGCGCACCACGCCGCCAACGCGTCCTTGGCCTCCACCCGGACCCCGGCCACGTCCGCGAACGGGTCGTCCTCGTCGTCGACGGGGGCGGCACCGCCGTAGACCCGCTTGAGCAGCCCCTCGTCCTCCAGTTGGGCGAGATCGCGGCGGATGGTGGCCTGACTCGCGCCGACCGTCTCCGCCAGGGAGACGACCGTGGCGGGCCCGTCCGCGCGCAGGGCGCGCAGGATCAGCTGGTGTCTTCGGTCAGGGAGCATGCCGCAGACCATACTCGCCAGCCCGCCAAACTCAAGCAAAGTCGCGCATGAATGTCTCGATTCGTGCTTGACCCTTGTCAAACCTGCTCACCGGGTGCACTCTCTTGCGTAATTCAGAGCCAGGTCCGGACCCCACTCCGGTCGGCCGAAGCGGACCAACGGCGCACTTCGCCACCCATGGACGCGTCGGCACCGTCTGAGAGGACCCGGTCGAACACCCCGGGTGGCTGAAGGGTTCAACCCACGCCGATGCTCTTCAGCCATCCGGCCCCCGCCGCGCCCCCAGTCCCACGACTCACAGGTCCTTGCCGGACATGCCGAAAACTAGGAGAAGATCGTGGACCTTTCCCGCAGACGATTCCTTCAGGCCGCCGTACTGACGGCCGCCACGGCCGGTGCCACCGCCGCGTGTGGTGGCGGCTCCGGGTCTAGCGGCAGCAAGGACAGCAAGAACCTCACCCTCTGGTACTGGTCCGGTGGCCTGAGCGACAAGGTCGTCGCGGACGCCAAGAAGCACTTCTCCGACATCAGCCTCAAGACCTCGGTGGTCGGCGGCGACTTCAAGACCAAGCTGCTCACCGGCCTGCGGGCCGCCCAGTCCGCGCCGGACATCACCGGCGTCAAGGGCGAGGACATCGCCTCGTTCCTGCCCAACGCCAACCGTTTCATCGACCTGAAGACCGTCGGCGCGGACAAGCTGATCCCGCAGTACCTGTCGTGGAAGCTGAAGCAGGCCACCACGCAGGACGGCAAGCTCATCGGATTCCCGATCGACATCGGCCCCTGCGCCACGTACTACCGCCAGGACCTCTTCGAGAAGGCGGGTCTGCCCACCGACCCGGCCAAGGTCTCCGCCGAGCTGGCCTCCTGGGACGACTACTTCGCTGCCGGCGTCGAGCTGCACAAGGCGATACCCAAGACCTACCTGATCAACAACATCAGCTCGGTGTTCACGATGATCATCGGCCAGGGCTCCAAGCGGTTCATCGACGAGGACAACAAGTTCATCGGCGACCAGGACCACATCCGCGCCGCCTGGCTCACCTCCGTGAAGCCCTACACCCTCGGCATCGACGCCAAGATCAACGACAACACCTGGAACGCGGCGATCAGCAACGGCGCCCTGGCCACCGAGATCGGCGCCGCGTGGCACGCGCTGGACGTCAGCAACGCCGCCCCGGGCACCAAGGGCAAGTGGCGGGTGGCGAGCCTGCCCGGCGGGCCGTCCAACCTCGGCGGGTCCTTCCTGGCCATCCCCGCGACCAGCGGCAACCCCGAAGAGGCCTTCAAGATCATCAGCTGGATCCTCAACCCGGAGAACCAGGCCCGCGGTTTCACCGACGCGGCCCTGTTCCCGACCGCCCCGGCCGCGTACAAGCTGCCCGCACTGACCGGGGGCGACCCCTTCTTCGGCGGCCAGAAGACCATCGAGATCTTCGGGCCCGCGGCCGAGAAAATCCACAGCGTCTTCGAGGCGCCCGCCGACGCGGCGGTCTCCGCGCCCTACTTCAGCGAGCTGACCAGCATCGAGGCCAAGGGCAAGGACCCCGACCAGGCCTGGAAGGACGCGGTCAGCCAGGCCAAGCAGATCGCCGAGCGTCAGGGAGTGAAGTGACATGTCGTCAAGCCCGGTAGCCGGGCCGGCCCCCATCGGGCCGACCCCCGGATCCGATGCCGGGCCCACCGACCGGCCGACCCCGGACCGCCCACGCGGTCAGGGGCGGCACGGCCGCCGGGTCCGGCCGGTGTCGGCCGGAACGCCACGCGGGCCCCGGCGGCGGGCGGGCAGGTACTGGCCCCAGTACCTCGCCATCTCGCCGTACTACCTGCTGTTCTCGGTCTTCATGCTCTTCCCGGTGCTCTACACGGTGTATCTGGCGTTCCAGAAGTGGGACGGCATCGGGGACATGCACTTCGTCGGGTTCCAGCAGTTCCGCTTCCTGTGGGACGACCCGGTGTTCTGGCTGTCCGTGCGCAACACCCTCGTCATCTGGGTGCTGTCCACCGTTCCGATGCTCTTTCTCGCGCTGGTGCTCGCGGTGCTGGTGAACTCGACCCGCCGTCTCACCGCCTTCTACCGGGTCGCCCTGTTCATCCCCAGCATCACCTCGCTGGTGGCCATCGCGATCTTCTTCGGCGCGGTCTTCAGCAACAACTTCGGCCTGATCAACGCCATCCTCAGGTCGGTGCACGTGTCGGCCGTGCCATGGATGAGCAACGAGTGGACGATCAAGCTGGTGATCGCGGCGCTGATGACCTGGCAGTGGACCGGCTACAACGCCATCATCTATCTGGCCGGCCTGCAGGCGATCCCCTCGGAGCTCTACGAGGCCGCCAAGATGGACGGGGCCCGCCCGGTACGGATCTTCTTCTCCATCACCGTCCCGCTGCTGCGGCCCATCATCCTGTTCACCGTGGTGATCTCCACCGTCACCGGCCTGCAGAGCTTCACCGAACCGCAGGTGCTGTTCGGCAGCGAGGCGGCCACCAACCCCAACTCCGGCGGGCCGGGCCAGGCGGGCCTGACCACGTTGCTGTACTTCTACCACCAGGCCTTCGACAACAACGACTTCGGCTACGGCGCCGCGATCGTCTGGGCCTTCTTCCTGGTGATCCTGCTCATCGTCCTCGTCAACTGGCGCCTGGTGCAGCGAAAGGACCGTCGGCCGTGAACAGCCAGAACCGCAACCGGCTCCGGGGACTGAGCGTTCACGTCGCCCTGATGACCGGTGTCGTCATCTCCGTGTTCCCGTTCTACTGGATCGTCGTCATGGCGACGAACACCTCGCAGGACATCTACGCCTATCCGCCGAAGCTGTGGTTCGGCGGCAACCTGATGACCAACATCCATCACCTGTTCGACAAGATGGACTTCTTCGGATCGATGTTCAACACCCTGACCGTGGCGGTCTGTACGACGGTGCTGGTGCTGTTCTTCGACTCGCTGGCGGCATTCGCCTTCGCCAAGTACGAGTTCCCCGCGAAGAAGTTCCTGTTCGGTCTGCTCCTGTCGATGTACATCCTGCCGACCCAGCTGGCGATCATCCCGCAGTACGAGATCATGGTGCAGCTGGGCTGGCTGGGCACGCTCAAGGCACTCATCGTGCCCGCCGCCGCCAACGCCTTCGGCATCTTCTGGATGCGCCAGTACACCACCACCAGCGTCCCCGACGAACTGCTGGACGCCGCCCGGATCGAGGGCGCCGGATTCCTCCGCCTGTACTGGCACGTGGTGCTGCCGTGCGTCCGCCCGGCCCTGGCGTTCCTCGGTATCTACACCTTCATCGCCGCCTGGAACGACTACATCCTGCCGTTGGTGATGCTGGTCAACCCGGACCACCTCACCCTCCAGGTGGCGCTGGCCCAGCTGTACGCCGGCCACTCCACCGACTACAGCATGGTGATGTCCGGGGTGCTGCTGTCGGTGATCCCGCTGGTGCTGGTGTTCACCTTCTTCGCCCGCGGTTTCATCGCCGACGCCACCAAGGGCGCCCTGCGCTGAACCCGTGGCCCGCGGGGCCTACGAGGGCGACTGGAGCTGCCGCGACACCGACGTGTACTCGCGGATGTACGCCTTCCACGACGAGGTC
>NZ_JBEXRA010000057.1:0-53163 GCF_040612855.1 Streptomyces sp. NPDC006332 | reverse complement strand
GCCACGCCGTCATCGACCTGCTCGAAGAGGCGCGCGCGATGGAGCTGAACGAGCGCCTGCGCACCCGCACCCGCGGCCACTGGACCGCCGCGGCCGCCGACGGCGACGGCGAAGACGCCCCACAGGGGCCACCCGCAGCCGAGAGCGAAACCGCCACGGTTGGTGCGGGTGGGAACACCCCCGCCGAAGGCGAAGCCGAGGCCGAGCCCAAGCCCGCAGCCGCACCCGCAGCCGCCGACGGCGAAGACGCCCCACAGGGGCCACCCGCAGCCGAGAGCGAAACCGTCACGGGTGGTGCGGGTGGGAACAAACCGGCCGAAGGCGAAGCCGAGGCCGCCACAACCGTGCCCCCCACCCTCCGCACCGCCTACACCGCCGCCGCCACCACCCTCGCCGCCAAGAACCTCACCGGCACCACCGCGAAGGTCTACCTCGTCCTCGACCGCTCCGCGTCCATGCGCGCGTACTACAAGGACGGCTCCGCCCAGGCCCTCGCCGAGCAGACCCTCGCCCTCGCCGCCCACCTCGACCCTGCGGCCCCGGACGCCAAGGTCCACGTCACGTTCTTCTCCACGGAAGTGGACGGCACCGGCGAGCTGACCCTCACCGACCACGACAACAAGATCGACGAGCTGCACGCGAGCCTCGGCCGCATGGGCCGTACCAGCTACCACGTGGCCGTCGCCGAGGTCCTCGCCCACCACGACAAGGAAACCCCCGGCACCCCCGCCCTGGTCGTCTTCCAGACGGACGGCGCCCCGGACGCGAAGACCCCGGCCACCCAGTCCCTCACGGACGCCGCGGCCAGCCACCCCTCCGTCTTCTTCTCCTTCGTCGCCTTCGGTGAGCACGACAACAAGGCCTTCGACTACCTCCGGAAACTGAAGGCCGACAACACGTCCTTCTTCCACGCCGGCCCGACCCCCCGCGAGCTCACGGACAACGAGCTCTACGAGGGCGTACTCGCGACCTGGCGCCCGTAACCCGCACGACCACCCCGCGCCACCCGCACCACCCGCACCACCCGCGTCGTACGACAACCGGCCGCCCCCTTCCCACCCCGTAAAACGGGAAGCGGGCGGCCCGCCCATGTCGGCTACGATTTCAAGGTTCGTAAGACGACCCGACCTGGGAGCAGCCCCCGATGGCTCGACACCTCATCACCAGCGCCCTTCCGTACATCAACGGAATCAAGCACCTGGGCAACATGGTGGGGTCCATGCTCCCGGCGGACGTGTACTCCCGGTACCTCCGCCAGCGCGGCCACGACGTGCTCTACATCTGCGCGACCGACGAGCACGGCACCCCCGCCGAGCTGGCGGCGAAGGAGCAGGGCATCCCGGTGGCGGAGTTCTGCGCGCAGGCGCACGACGCCCAGAAGGCGGTCTACGACGGCTTCAACCTGGCCTTCGACTACTTCGGCCGCAGCTCGTCCCCGCAGAACCACGAGATCACCCAGGAGATCGCCCGCGAGCTGAAGTCCAACGGCTTCATCGAGGAGCGGGCCATCCGCCAGGTGTACTCGAACGCGGACGGCCGCTTCCTGCCGGACCGCTACATCATCGGCACGTGCCCGCACTGCGGCTACGACAAGGCCCGTGGCGACCAGTGCGAGAACTGCACACGCGTACTCGACCCCACGGACCTCATCGAACCCCGTTCGGCGATCAGCGGCAGCAGCGACCTGGAGATCCGCGAGACCAAGCACCTCTTCCTCCTCCAGTCCGCGCTGGCCGGCGAGGTCGAGTCGTGGGTCGACGAGCGCGCCGAGAACTGGCCGGTACTCGCGTCCTCGATCGCCCGCAAGTGGCTCACCGAAGGCCTGCACGACCGCGCGATCACCCGTGACCTGGACTGGGGCGTTCCGGTCCCGGCCGACACCTGGCCGGACCTGGCGGCCGACGGCAAGGTCTTCTACGTCTGGTTCGACGCCCCGATCGAGTACATCGGCTCGACGAAGGAGTGGGCGGACCAGGACCCCGCCAACCGCGACTGGCGCTCATGGTGGTGGGAGTCGGACGCGGACGTCCACTACACGCAGTTCATGGGCAAGGACAATGTTCCCTTCCACAGCGTGATGTTCCCGGCGACCCTGCTGGGCACCCGCTCGCCGTGGAAGAAGGTCGACGTCATCAAGGCCTTCAACTGGCTGAATTACTACGGCGGCAAGTTCTCCACCTCGCAGCAGCGAGGCGTCTTCACGCACGACGCCCTCGAGATCCTCCCCGCCGACTACTGGCGTTACTTCATGATGGCCAACGCCCCCGAGTCGGACGACTCGTCGTTCACCTGGGAGCACTTCACGGCCACCGTGAACAAGGACCTGGCCGACACCCTCGGCAACTTCGTCAACCGCGTCCTGTCCTTCTCCCGCAAGCGCTTCGGCGACGACGTCCCGGCGGGTGGCGAGCCCGGCGAGGCAGAGGCGAAGCTGGGCGAGCAGATCACCGAACTCCTCGCCGAGTACGAGTCCCAGATGGAGGCCATCCAGTTCCGCAAGGCGGCGGCAGCGTTGCGCGCTCTGTGGTCGGCGGGCAACTCCTACCTGGAGGAGAAGGCTCCCTGGCTGGAGATCAAGACCAACCCGGAGGGCGCCGCCCTGACCCTCCGCACGGCGATGAACCTCATTCACCTGTACTCGGTCATCTCCGAACCCTTCATCCCGTCCTCGGCGAAGGCGATGCGCTCGGCGTTCACGCTGCCGGACGACACGGCCACGTGGGTCACACCGGACGAGGCCCGCACCCTGACCTCCGTCCCTGCCGGAACACCGTTCACGGTCCCCCCGGTCCTCTTCGCCAAGCTGACGGACGACGACCTGGCCGCGTACAAGGAGCGTTTCGGCGGCGAACCGGCGTAGGCGGCCGGAAGAACGAAGGGCCCGGGAACGCGCCACCGCGCGCCACTTCCCGGGCCCCTGCCGTACCCCCTGCCAAAACATCCACGCCAGACCGTATGGTTTCCGCCATGGCAATGGCAGTTCCCGAGGTCATTCCGATCGCCTACGCACCCAGAAGCCACACCGAGAGCATCGGCCGATACGCAAACGGTCAGTTCCTGGCGTCGATCACGTACGCCTTCCCCGAGGGGTTCCGTCCCGACGAGGGCTGGGAAGAGCGCAAACGCCTCTACACGGTGCTCCACACCTTCGACGCCGAGGGCCACTACCGGGACTCGGAGATCTGGTGTGCGGGCACCTGGGCCGAGCAGCAGCGGGCCCCCTCCGGCGACGACTCGGTCCTCGGCCGCGCCCGGATCCACCTGGCCAAACTCCTGCGCAGCCTCCCCCGCCGCTCCTACACCCACATCGCCATCCGCCCCTTCCAGGTCACCCTCGACGGCGTCCGCTTCGGCCTGGTGATCCGCGAGGCGGAAGGCGAATCCTGGGCCGAGCTCTACCCCGACCGCCTCGAATTCACCGAACCGTGGGACGGCCGGTACGAGACCTGAGCGGGCCGGCGCGAACCAACAAGGTGTGCACCTCGTCGTAGCCATGATTCCTGGAAGATCGCGGTACGCCCGGACGTTGCCTCCAGATATGAAGATCAGCCAGGCTTCCAGGGTCAGCGGCGTGAGTGCGCGATCGTTGCGGCACTACGAGGATGAGGGCTTGATCGTCCCCGGCCGCGGCAGCAATGGGTTCCGCGACTACTGCCAGTCCACTGTCGACCGGGTGCTGGTCATCCGTTCGCTGCTGGAGTCCGGGCTGCCCGTGCGGTTGATCAGGGAAGTTCTGCCCAGCCTCACAGACGGACCTGACGTCGTCGGCACGGAGATGGCGTGCGCGGAGTTCCTGCACGAGGTGCAGAGCTATCGCGATCGGCTCGCCGCCCGTATCGCCGTTCTCAGTGATCAGCAGGCGGCACTCGATGCCTACCTACGAGAGGCCCGTCGCACTGGCCTCTGACCGCCGCTTGACCTTGACACAAGTGTGAGACTCCTACGTTTCGTGCATGGAGATCAACGAGGAGCAGCACAGCGTTGAGCAGACGGTGCGAGCATTGGTCCAACGCTCGCACCGGGGCCCGAAGGACCTGGTCCTCACGACCGATCAGCGCCGCCCGACCCCGGGGCCCGGCGAGTACCTGATCCGGGTGGGCGCCGCCGGGGTCAACTTCGCTGACGTCATGCAGACCCACGGCACTTACGGAGGAGGCCCGCGGGCACCATACGTGGCTGGCTTCGAAGCCGCCGGCGAGATAGTGGGCGTCGGCCCGGACGTCGAGAGCCCGCTTCAGCTCGGCACCCACGTAGTCGGAGCCGGCCCGGGTGCCTTCGCGCAGTACATGACGATGCCGACCGCAGGTGTACTCCCCGTACCCTCCGGTTGGAACGACGCCGAAGCCCTCGGCCTGGTGTTGAACTGGGCCACCGCCTTGGCGGCACTGAAGCCTCTGGGTGAGGTCGTGTCAGGTGACGTGGTGCTCGTTCATGCCGCGGCCGGAGGCGTGGGGCAGGCCGCCGCCCGCCTCGCCCGCCACTACGGTGCGCGCGTGATCGCCACGGCGTCACCGACCAAGCACGAAACCGTCAAAGAGCTGGGCGTTGACGAGGTTCTGGACAACACGCGCCCCGATCTGGCCGGAGAGATCACCCGCCTGACCGGCGGTGTCGACCTGGTTCTGGAATCCGTGGGACAGGCCACGTTCAAGACCAGTCTGTCGGTGACCAAACCCTTCACAGGACGCATCGTCGTGTTCGGTGCCGCGTCCGGCGACGCCACTCTGACCACGCACGACCTGGTATTCACCCACCAGGTCCAAGTCAAGGGCCTGCACATCGGTGCGCTGGCGGCCGCAGCCCCGTCGATCTACCAGTCGTTGCTCGTCGAGATCGAGGCACTCATCGCCCAAGGCGTGTACCCGCCAGGCAACCCCCAGGTTCACCCCCTGGCCGAGGGGCCGGCAGTGCTGCGGCAACTCGAAGCCGGTCAGACCCGCGGCAAACACGCCCTCGATCCCTGGCGCTAGGAACTGCCCGTGACTCATCAACCAGGACCGGGCGCGAGCATTCGAGGGTCAGCTGAGCGACGCGTACGACACGAAGTCGGCCCAGGCGTCCGGCGCGAAGCCCAAACGGGGGCCCCGGGTGTTCTTGGAGTCGCGGACGTGGATGGTGCCGGGGGTGTTGGCCACCTCGACGCAGTCGTTCGGGTTGCTGCTGTCGCTGTAGCTGCTCTTGAACCACGCCAGCTCGGAAGTGTCTCCGGCGGAGGCTTTGCGGATCATGTCTCTCCCAGCAGTCGTTCGATGAAGGCCAGGGACTCCCCTGCGGTCAAAGCCTCGGCCCGGATGATGCCATAGCGCAGTTCAAGGATCCTCAGCTGCCTCGGGTCGGTGACCGGTCGCCCGCCGAACTCGTCGTCCATACGCCCGATCGCCGTGCCATCCAAGAACTTGAGCATCTGGATTCGTCCTCCTGTTCCGGGGTGGTCCCACCGCTCCGACGGCATCACCTGAACTTCGACGTTCCGCAACTGGGCGATCTCCAGCAGGTGTTCGAGCTGCCTGCGCATCACACGCGGCGCCCGCCTAGCCCGTCTCCTCGCCACGGAGTGGCTGCGCACCTGGGACCTGCCGACCGGCGTCACTGACACCGCCGCACACCTCGTCGCCGAGCTCGCCTCGAACGCCGCCACCCACGGTCGGCTCCCCGGCCGGAACTTCCGTCTGGCCCTCGACGCCACCACCGCCGTACTCCGCATCGAGGTGACGGACACGCGCGGTGACGAACTGCCGTGCCCACGGCCCCCGTCCACCGAGGCCGAATCAGGGCGCGGACTCCTCCTCGTCGATGCACTCGCCGACCGCTGGGGCGTCGAGCCCGACCCCGTCCCGCGCAAGACCGTCTGGGCCGAACTGAGCCTTCGGAGACCGGAGCATGAGGCGTTGTGCTCCGGTGCAACCGGCGGCCTTTTCTAAAACCACCGGGGAGAAAAGAAACCCCACCAAGCCCCGCCCCTCCCGCCCGCAGCGCAAACTCACTCGCCCGAGTGAATATGCCCAACTCGGCTAGGTTTGCGACGGGTTGCCTGCCCTACGCTCAGCGCGACAGAGCACGACCGCAGACATGCGGCAGAAAATGCGACGGCCCCCGCCGGGACTGCAATCCCAGTGCGAGGGCCTGACCACCGAGGAAGTAGGAGCTTCCCGATGGACACCGAAAACCCTAGCGCGCCCCCGCGCGCCCAGTCCCGTATCCCGGGCAAAAACCACCCCCACAGGCCCCCTCATTCCGGCGTCATTCACGACAACGCCCGGCACACCACCCGCTTCACGGTGATCGGCAACCACCTCGCCCAGCACCGGGAGCTGTCCGGACTCGCCATCGGCCTGGCGGTCTACATCCAGTCCCTCCCCACCGGCGCCCCCGCCGACATCAAGACCCTCGCCGCCCGCTTCCCCGAGGGCGCGACCCGTATCGCCGCCGCCCTGCGCGAACTCGAAGCCCACGGCTACCTCCGTCGCACCCGCGTACGCACCGAGACGGGCCGCATCGTCACCCGCACGGTCTCCTGCAACCAGCCCGGCCACCAGGGGGCCGCGTCCGAGGCCGTACGGAAACCCGCCCGACGGCCCGCCCCGGAGGACCGCCCGCCCCGCAAGAAACTCCCCCCGGTCCCCAAACCCGCGTACGCCGCCCCCACCCTCCTCCAGACGGCCACCGACCTCCTCGCCGGCCTCCGCCGGGCGGACCCCCGCCTCCTCCTCTCCGCCACCGACGCCGAGCACCTCGCGCCCGGGGTCGCCGCCTGGCTGGAACGCGACCTCACCCCCACCGCCGTACGCGACGCCCTCACCACGAACCTCCCCCAGGAGCCCCTGCACCGCCCGGCCGCCTTCCTGGCCCACCGCCTGGCCGCCCAGCTCCCACCCCCTCCCCCGTTCCGGGCCCCCTCACCTCCACCTGCCGTCCGGCACCCGCTCCGGAACTGTGAAGGCTGCGACCGCGGTTTCCGGGGCCCGGAGCCAGGCGTGTGCGGCGACTGCCGAGCCGATCGCCAACTCCCTTGATTACGAAGGAATTCCATGGTCAGCGCGCCCCATGAGGCGATGCACCGCATCTTCCAGGAGCACCCGGACCTCTTCTCGCGGGTCTCCGAGGTGCTCGGCGTCGACTTCCCCCCACCAACCTCGGTCACCGTCCTGCCCAACGACCTCACCGACACCCGCCCGATCGAACGGCGCGTCGACACATTGCTGCGGCTGGAGACGGAAGACGACGAGCCGCTTCTCCTCGCCATCGAGGCCCAGGGCAAGAAGGACCCGGACAAGCTCGGGAGCTGGGCGTACTACGCGTCGTACCTGCTCACGAAGTACCGGTTACAGCCGATGCTGCTGGTCGTCTGCCAGGACCGCGCGACTGCCGAGTGGGCGGCACAACCGGTCGACTTCGGCCCCCGGCAGTGGCCCTTGCTCACCCTGCGCCCGCTGGTCGCGGGACCGCACAACATGCCGGTGATCACCGACCCCACCGAGGTCCGCAAGGACCTAGCGCTCGCCACACTGTCCACGATCACCCACGCCAGGAACCCGGAGATCGGGGCCATACTCAAAGCCATGACGACCGTCCTGCGGGACACACCGGACGCCGTCAAGAACCCCGTCATCGAATTCATCTCGCAGGGCCTGGGCAAGCTGCCTGCCGCAGCACTTTGGAGGAAACTGGTGGCCGTGGACCTTTCTTTCTACAAGTCGCCCCTTTTTGAAGAAGTCCGCGCCGAAGCGCGGGCCGAGGGCCAGACGCGACGCGCCGCCGAGGACATCCTGGCCGTCCTGGCGGAGCGCGGCATCGATGTCTCCGAGGACGCCCGCGAGCGCATCACGGGCTGCGGTGACCCCGAGGTCCTGCGCCACTGGCTCCGGCGCGCTGTCACCGCCCCAACAGCCGAGGACATCTTCGAGGACTGACAGCCGGGGCGGCAGCGTTGTCAGACTGCCCGACCAGAACGACCGCTCCCCCGGGGTTCAAAGGGGCCGTGCTGGTCAGGTGTTCTCCGGCCATGTCAGGCGTCGGGCGTAGTGAGCCCAGACGGCTACGACCATGAGTGCTGCTGTCATGCCGCCGAGGGTCATGACCATCGGGGGTGAGCGACCAGGGACAAATGGAGGAAGCTGATGCAGGACGTCGTCACCCACTTCCCGGGCCACAGGACGCTGTTCGAGGAAAAGTATCTGGAGGGCGAAGCCAAGGGCGAGGCCAAGGGAGTCCTGCGCGTGCTGGAGGTGCGAGGCCTCGCGATCTCCGACGACGTGCGCGCGCGCATTACCACCTGCATGGACCTCGACCGCCTCGACGACTGGCTCGTACGCGCCGGTACCGTCTCACGCGCCGAGGAACTGTTCGCCGGAGAAGAGCCGGGCGAGTCGGTTCAAGCCTGACCGTGCGCACGCAGGGAGGGCCCGGGAAACCGAAGTCTCCCCAGCCCTCCGGTGCTCAGGACAGGGCGCCCAGCGCAGTCGTGGAGGTCGTCGTCCAGTTGGCTGTGGTCTTGGACGACAATGCCTCGGACATCGGGAGCGGTTTCGCCGGCGGGGCGAATGGACTGGGCAGCGCCCCCAACCCGCTGGACCAGCGAAGGACGACATGCACAAGGCCGTCAGCCCGTTCACACTCACGTACTGGAAAGAGAAACAGCCGGTCGGGCGAACGAAGTTCGGCTGGGAGGGCACTTCGCCGGAGCTCGGGGACATCCGGGTGGTGTACCCGGCGGGCCGGGACGTGCCGAACGCCATCGTCACGGAGGTGCGCGGTGCTCTGATCCCCACCGCCACGTTCGAGACGCGTGGAGCGCACACGGACGTCGTGTCGATGCCGACCCTCAACCTCGCGACGCTCCGCGTGGGCGACGGGCTCGTGCGGATGAGCCGGACCCGGTGGGCGCTCACGCACGTGGGGCGCTCCTTGCACATGACCTATCTGGGCGACACGTACAGGCTCACGGCGATCAACCGCCGGGCGTACAGGGTGTCCCGGCAGCCCGACGCCGAAGACCCCGGTGTCGTCATCACGGTGCGGCAGTCGGGTCTCGGCAGCGGCAGGAGAGTAACCGTGCAGGCGGCGGGCCGGATCCTGCCTGCCGATGTCTCCCTCGCGGTTCTCTTCTCCGGTGTCGACCGGTCCGTGCTCACACGGCGCGGCGCCGTCCGGGCGGGCTTCTCGAGGATCTTCAACTTCTGGGCCGATTCCCAGACCTGAGCCAGGTCGGATCCCTTGGTGATGTCGAGGGCGCCGTCGTGGATCTGGTACTCGCGGCCGTAGTACTTCGGGTTGACGCTGTCGAGGTGGGGCGCGTCGGTGAACGTGTTGTGGTCCGCCCAGACGTGGGTCGCGCCGCGCAGGCGGACGGAGTCGTAGTCGGACGAAGGCCAGGGCAGGTCAGGAGATCGCCCGCAGCCCGCCGTGAGACCGACGGCTGAGTTCGTCGACAGCCTGCGCCGTTTTCTCGTCCGCGGGGAGGAAGACGACCAGTTGTTGGGCGTCCGAGGAGAGGTCGAGCGTCTCGCGGAGGAGCCGGAGTTGGCGTCCGGAGGTGTGGTTGAGGCGGAGTTCTCCGCGTCGCGGAACCATGTGACGGTTCAGGCGGCGGGTGAAGTCGGGGCCGGCGGTGGGGGCGAGTTCCGCGGTCAACCACTCCGAGTTCTCGACGGATGGTGCGAGCCACAGATCGAAGACCTGCTCGTCCGCGACGTCGTCCCAGTCCGCGAAGAACGCCTGGGCGCGGGGGTCGGTGAAGAGGTAGCGGGTGAGGTTCGGGGCGTCTGCGTCGAGCAGTCCGGTTCCGCTGGTCACCGACTCGTAGCCGCTGGTGTGGGCGAGGATGTCGCCGAGCCGGTTGGTCACCATGGCGATCCCCGGTTCCAGGAGGCGCAGTGTCCGCAGGACCGACGGACGGACGGTGCGGGGCGGTGGTGCGGGCCGGGTGTGAGCGCGACACGCGCCGCCAGTGATCTTCGTGAGGTAGCGCAGGTGGTTGCGTTCCGACGGGTCGAGGCTGAGCGCATCGGCCAGCGCGTTCACCACTGCCACCGACGGATTGCGGTCACGGCCCTGCTCTATGCGGGTCAGGTATTCGACGCTGATGCCCGCCCGCGCGGCGAGATCCAGCCGCCGTAGACCCGGTGACCTGCGGCGGCCGTGATCCGGCAGGCCCAGCGATTGAGGCTGGGTGCTGTCACGCTTGGCCCGGATGAAGTCCCCTAACGGCGTACCCATGTGGGGAGCATACGGCGGCGACCGCCGATCGAGGACTGCTCAGGCTGGCCCTGCGGGGGCCAGCCTGAGCACGGTCTGGCTGGCACCACGGTGCGGCCTGATCGTGGTGGGCATGGAGAAGAACAAGCACAAGCTGGTGATCATCGTCGGAAGCGTCAGGGAAGGACGGTTCGGCCCGACAGTGGCCTCATGGGTCGCCGAACAGGCCGGTGTCCAGGGCGTTTTCGATGTGGAAGTCGTCGATCTGGCCGAGATCGACATCCCGTTGGCGCTTCCCGCGGCATCGCCGAAGTACGCCGGCGACGACTACCCCCGTCCCGCGGGGATGGCGGCACTGACGTCGGCTCTGGAGGGCGCTGACGCGTTCATCGTGGTCACGCCGGAGTACAACCACAGCTACCCCGCGTCCTTGAAGGCGGCCATCGACTGGCACTTCACCCAGTGGACAGCCAAGCCCGTCGCCTTCGTCAGCTACGGCGGTGCGGCAGGCGGCCGGCACGCGGTGCTGCACCTGGAGAACGTGCTGACCGAGCTGCACGCGGTGACGATCCGCGATGGTCTCGCCTTCCCGAACTACTTCACGGCGTGGCAGGACGGCCGTCCCCTCGCCCCTGAGACCTCCGCGTACGCCAAGACGCTGCTCGACCAATTGGCCTGGTGGGCGGGCGCGCTGCGCTCCGCCCGCGACGCCGCTCCCTACCCGGTGTGAGCGTGGCGACGTCGCGACCCCGTCCGCGGCCGCAGGCTTCCCGCCTGGGACGCGAGGGCCGGGAGGCTCGTGGTCACCCGGCCCTCGCGCGTCTCGTGTGCTACTTGAGCACGCCCGCACCCGTCGTCGTAGCCAGCGACGTCGGCAGGTTCTTCGCCGAGGACTCCAGTTCCGCCGTCAGCGTCGGGGTCCAGTTGACCGTCGTCTTCAGGTCCTTCGAGGACGCGGCGTTGTATGCCGCGACGACGTCCGTCACCGTCCCGTTCACCAGGTTCCCGCTGCCCGCGACGGAACCCGTGCCGTCACCGCTCAGCAGCTTGGCGACCTTGCCGCCCGACGGGAGCTTCCAGTAGTTGTTCTGCGCGACGACCTGGGCCTTGGCTCGGGAGTTGATGCTGTACTGCGTCGCGTAGCCGTTGAGGGTCGTGACGTCGTAGTAGTTGTTGTAGATGTGGATCTGGCCGATGCGGGCCAGCGGCGCGCGCTGGACGATGCCCTTCCACACGTTGTGGTGGATGGAGACCCGCAGCTTGCCGACGCTGTCGGTGTCGCTGCTGCCGATCAGCATCGTCTTGTCGTGGTTGGTGAACTGGTTGCGCGAGACGGTCACCAGGTCGGAGCCCTTGGTGATGTCGAGGGCGCCGTCGTGGATCTGGTACTCGCGGCCGTAGTACTTCGGGTTGGCGCTGTCGAGGTGGGGCGCGTCGGTGAACGTGTTGTGGTCCGCCCAGACGTGGGTCGCGCCGCGCAGGGTGACGGAGTCGTAGTTGGAGTTCCAGTTGCCGTCATCGCCGTCGGTCGGGTCCCACTGCGGGAAGCAGTCCTCGGTGGCGGCGAAGGTGAGGTTGCGGACGACGACGTTGTCCACGCTCTGGATCTGGAGCATGCCGCCGGTGATGCCCGCCTTGGTGCCGGGGACGCCGACCACGGTGGTGTTGGCCGGCACCTTGAAGACGATGTTCTTGGCCTGCTTGGACTGGGCGGCGGCGCGGGCCGTCTCCTGGGTGCCGGACGGGAGCTTGGAGCGGCCGTAGGTGGCGGGGTCGAACGCCTTCAGGTACGCCGACAGCGAGTAACCGGTACCCGCCGCGTAGTCCGCGCAGGTCAGCTTCTTGCCCGCGTCGTCGGTGTTGGCGTCGATCGTGCCGTTGACCTTGATGATCCGCGGGGTGGTGTCGGAGGCCGACCCCAGCGCCTTCACCAGCTGCGCGCGCGTGCTGACGGTGAAGGTGTGCGCGGCGTCGGCCTTCGCACCGCCGGTCGTTCCGGTTCCGGAGGACGCCCAGCCGTCCTTCGCGGCCAGCGCCTGGTGGTACAGGTCGACGGAGTCCGCGTTCGCGTTCATCACTAAGAAGGAGGCGCCGAGACCGGCGGCCGCGACGGCGGCGGCGGAGACCACGAGGGTGCGTCGCTTGCGGAGGGACCGGCGGTGTGAGGGGGTTGCCACGGAGGGGGGTCCTTAGGGGTGCGTGGGACGTACTGTCACCCCGTCAGTGGCCGCGGGCCGCAGAAGGGTTGCCGCCCGCGATCACATCTCCCGGACCCCTGTACACCATTACCCCTCGAACGGTATACAGCACGAAGATCACGTGAAGCCGGGGCGTAACGGGACGCGCCCGGCCACATGAGCCAACCACATGGGGGATCCACATGGGCATGTTCGGAAACGCGCACACCGTCGACCCGAGCCAGGCGCAGCAGGACTACGCGCGTCTGCTGGGCGCGGGTGAGCAGGTGCAGGCCGCCTTCCAACTGGTGCGCGACGTCATCCTGTTCACCGACCGCCGCCTGATCCTGGTCGACAAGCAGGGCATCACCGGCAAGAAGGTGGAGTACCACTCCATCCCGTACCGCAGCATCACCCACTTCGCGGTGGAGACCGCCGGCACCTTCGACCTCGACGCCGAGCTGAAGATCTGGGTCTCGGGCAATTCCGTCCCGATCGAGAAGACCTTCACCAAGGGCGTCGACATCTACGAGGTCCAGGCGATCCTCACGCAGTTCGTGGCGCGGTAGGGCCGGGCCGAGATGCGGGTAGATTCATTCTACGTAGAATGAATCTACCCACTGCCCAGGAGGTCTCATGCCTGCCCCTTTCGTAGGCCGCCGGACTGAGCTGGCCCTCCTCCACAAGCGCCTCGACCGGGTCACAGCCGACGGGGCCGGGGTAGCCGTCGCCTTGAGGGGGCGGCGGCAGGTCGGGAAGTCGCGGCTGGTGCAGGAGTTCTGTGATCGAGCCCGGCGGCCGTACGTCTTCTTCACCGCGACCAAGGGCGCCTCCCCTCGGGAAGGCATCGCCCACTTCATGGACGAGCTGAGGGAGTCCTCCCTCCCCGCCGACCCGGAACTCGTACCGAAGAGCGCCCCGACCAACTGGCCCGACGCCTTCCGCGCACTCGCCGCCGTCCTGCCCGACGCACCCAGCGTGGTGGTCCTCGACGAGCTGCCCTGGCTCGCCGAGCAGGACCCCGTGTTCGACGGGGCCATGCAGACAGCCTGGGACAGACTGCTGGCCGGCAGACCCGTGCTCCTGCTGCTGCTCGGCAGCGATCTGCACATGATGGAGCGGTTCACGGCGTACGACCGGCCCTTCTACGGGCGGGCCGACAGCCTGGTCCTCGGGCCGCTCAACCCGGCCGAGACGGGGGACGCACTGGGGCTGGACGCGTCGGATGCCATCGACGCGCATCTCGTCTCCGGTGGGCTGCCGGGGATCCTGCGCGCCTGGCCCCGAGCGACCCCGGCACTCGATTTCATCGAGGCGGAGTGCGCGGACCCGGCCTCACCGCTGTTCGGCGTCCCGGAGGCGGCTCTCATGGCCGAGTTCCCCGCGCCCGACCAGTCGCGCCGGGTGCTGGAGGCGGTGGGCAGCGGAGACCGTACGCACGCCAACATCGCGGCGACGGCGGGGAGCCAGAGTGGTGCGCTGCCGTCGGGGATACTGTCCCCCCTGTTGCGGCGGCTCACCGAGGAGAAGCGGGTCCTCGCCACCGAGACTCCGCTGTCCACCAGCGCGGGCAAGCCCGCGCTCTACCGCGTGGCGGACAGCAATCTCCGCCTCTACCTGGCCGCCATGCGTTCCGCGCAGGCGTTGTCGCAACGCGGCCGCCCCGAGTCCGCGTACCGGCTCGTCGTACGACGCTGGGCCGCCTGGCGGGGCAGAGCCGTCGAGCCCTTGATCCGGGAGGCGCTGGAACTGGCCGCCGCGTCAGGGGACTTCCCCTGGCCGGACGCCGCGGTGGTGGGCGGTTGGTGGAACCGGAAGTTCTCCCCGGAGATCGACCTGATCGGCGCCGACCGCGCCCCCATCGCAAGTACCCTCCACTTCGCCGGCTCCGTGAAGTGGTTCTCCTCCCCGTTCGACCATCACGACCTGGCCGCCCTACGGACGGGCGCCGCCCAGGTGCCCGGCTTCACCCCCGGCTCCACGGGGCTTGCCGTGGTGTCCCTCTCCGGTACGACGGGGCCCCTGGCCGACGCCGGAGTCGAGCTGGTGTGGGGTGCGCGGGACGTGGTCTCCGCTTGGCGGGAGTGAGGTTCGAGACCACAACTGCCAGATGAACGAGTGTCGTTCGCACCGACCTGACGGAACCCCGCGCGTCCACGCCGCCGTTCGCCCGGCTCCGGCGACTGCTCGCTGTCGAGCCCGAGGGCGGTGCGGGCCTCGCGGACGTGCTGGAGGCCTTCCGCGGCGGTCCGCTTCACCTGGGCGTACTCCGTACCGGAGTGGGCGGTGGTCAGTTGGGCGCGGGCGGTGCGGAGCCGTTCGGTGGCGTCCGTCAGGGACTGGACGGCGTGACGGTCGGCGCCCGCCAGGGTCCGCACGTCGAGGGCGGACAGGCTGCCGCCGAGCCGTACCACCCACCGGTTGGCCTCGGCCTCCTCGTCCAGGTCGGACAGGGCGTCCGACCGGCGGGCGCGGCGGTGTGCGACGGCCGCGCCCACCGCACCGGCGATCAGCAGCAGGGAGAGCAGAACTGCGAATGCCACGGGTTTCCACCTCCGGCGACTCCGGGTCGTACGCGAGTCGTACGGCTGTCGTGTTCCCCATGAGACCGTTTACCTCTGTGCGTCCCCCGCGAGAAATCTGTGCGGCGACCATGAGGTGCCCGAGAGCGGCCGGGGCGCCCGGGTGCGGTCGACCCGGGCGCCTCGTGGTGCTCGCGGTGTCAGGAGACGACCGGCCGCGTGCCCGTCTCCGGGGCGGGGGTCCGCGCGGGGGTGCCCGGCTTCCCCCGGGTATTCCTGACGTAGAACACCCCGATCACCGCGAGCAATGACGCGGCGGAGAGGGTGTACAGGCCTCCGTTGGTGCTGCCGGTGGTGTCCTTGAGGTAGCCGAAGAGGGTGGGGGAGACGAAACCGCCCAGGTTTCCGATGGAGTTGACGACGGCCAGGCCCGGTGCGGCGATCTTGAGGTCGAGTCCGGACTGGGCCATCGGCCAGTACAGGGTGGCCGCGCACTTCCCGCCGACCGCGGCGAGGGTGAGGGCGGCGAGTCCGAACCAGGGGGAGCCGAGGGTGGCGAGGAAGGTGCCCACGGCCGACAGGATCAGGGCGATGGCGAGGTACGGGCGGCGGTCGGGCGCCTTGTCGGTGTAGTGGCTCACCGTGTACATCGCGATCACGGCGCAGATCCACGGGATGGCCGTGAGAAGCCCGACCTGGAAGGGGGAGAGCCCGCCGATGTCGTCGACCAGGCTCGGCAGCCAGAAGGTGATCGCGTAGCCGGTGAGCGCCATCGCGAAGAAGACGCCGGTCAGCAGGGCGACCTGCGGATGGAAGATGAGCTTGAGGCGGGACACCTTGGGGGCGCGTGCGCGGGCCTCCTCGTCACGGGCGACCGCCGCGCTCAGCGCGTCCTTCTCCTCCCGGCTGAGCCAGCCGGCGTCCTCGATCCGGGAGACGAGGAAGAACCCGGCGATGACACCGACGAGGATCGAGAAGGCGCCCTCCAGGGCGAACATCCAGCGCCAGCCGGCGAAGCCGCCCGCTCCGTGCAGTTCGAGCAGCGCGCCCGTGATGGGCCCCGTCACGATGTACGCCGTGGCCGAGCCGCCGAGGAAGATCGCGCTCGCCCGGCCCCGGCTGGAGTCGGGCAGCCACTGGGTGAAGTAGAGGAGCACTCCGGGGAAGAAGCCCGCCTCCGCGACACCGAGGAGGAAACGCAGGGCGTAGAACATCGTGACGTTGTGGATGAAGCACATCGCCACGATCACCAGACCCCAGGTGATCATGATGCGGGTCAGCCAGACCCGGGCGCCGAAGCGCTCCAGGAGCATGTTGCTCGGCACCTCGAACAGCGCGTACCCGATGAAGAAGAGGCCGGCGCCGAGACCGTACGCGGTGGCGCTCACTCCGACATCGGCCCGTAGTTCGTCCTGGACGAAGCCGACGTTCGTCCGGTCCATCTGGTTGACCAGCAGCATCAGGACCAGGATCGGCAGCATGCGGCGCAGGAACTTGCCGACGGCTCGGCGTTCGGCATCGGGTGGTGTCACGGGTTCTGACATCGTTGTCTCCCTCGGATGCACATACGTGAACTGCAATCACGTACGCGGGCACTGAGGGACGTTACGGAGGCTGATCTTCCGGGTCAATGGGTTGGTACGAGGTTCACGTATGGGAACAAGAGGAACCGGCTAAACCATGTAATACCCATTGACCCGGGCGATGATCAGGTGCCGTCGTTCGTCTCGTCCGGCACGACGCCCATCGTGATGGTGCCGAGGACGCCCCGGGCGATGTTCTTCTTGTCGTACTTCAGCTTGAGCAGACCGCCCTGGGTGCCGCTCTGGTCGTAGATGTGGTCCTCGGTGAGCGTGGTGCGCTCGGTGGTGCTGGTGGAGTACGGCTCCACCTCGGCGGCGGCGAGCACGGACTCCTCGTCGAAGAAGAACTGACCGGTGTGACAGGCGTGCCCGCCCTCGCAGCCGGCGTCCGTCCACTCGCCGTCCACGTGCACCTTGGTGTGGATGTGGACGCAGCGGCCCTGGTACCAGCCCGGGAAGATGGTCTTGAACGTGACCTGGCCCTGCTTGTCGGTCTTCCAGGTGCCGCGCAGATACCGCTCGTCGTCGGTGGGCTCCTCGTGGCCCCCGCCCCCGCCGGGTCCGCCGGACGGCCCGCCCGACGGCGGCTCACCCGTCGGGGTGCCGGTGGGTGTGCCCGAGGGGGCGTCGGTCGGGGCGTTGCCGCCGCCGGTCGACAGGCTCTCGTAGCCGGAGTAAATACCCAGCGCGTCGCAGTGCCAGATGTCGACGGCCGCGTTCCGGACCGGCTTGCAGGTCTCGGAGTCGATCACCTTGAGGGTGAGGGTGAGCGGGATGCCCTCCTTGTCCTCGGTGATGTCCCGGCGGAGCTTGTCGGCGTCGATGTAGTAGGGACCCTCGGTGGTCTCCGAGGTCAGCTTGTAACAGGTCTGGGCGGCACTCGACGACGTACTCGAAGCCGTGGTGGCGGCCGTGCTCGATGACCCGGTCGCCGTCGTCTCGTCCGCGGAGGCCGTCATGGCGAGTCCGCCGCCCACGCCCACCGCGGCCACCGCGGCGCTGCCCGCCACGACGACCTTGCGACGCGTCAGGTCCTGCTTGTGTTTCGGCCCTTGAGCCGTGTGGTTTCCCGTCATGAGCCGGGAATTTAGGTAAGAAGGCTGTCAACGCGGTGGGAAAGGGCTGTGGTTTCCCATGGCCTTCCCGCGCACAGGCAAAAGGGGCTTGAAACCGGTGCCGATTCAAGCCCCTTCTGGTCTCCCGTTCCGAATGGATTCGGAAATGCCTCCCCTTATGAGGAGGCCGAGGCACTCGGGCGCGGCGGGAGGCCCTGGCCGTCGTTCGTGGACTCGGGGTCGACGCCGACCGTGAGCGACGCGTGGACGCCCTTGGCGAGGTGCCGCCTGTCGTACCTCAGCCGGAGCAGGCCGCCCTGGGTGCCGCTGCCGTCGTAGATGGTGTCCTCGTCGAGCGTGGTGCGCTCGGCGGTGTTGGACGCGTACGGCTCCAGCTGCGCCGAGGCAAGCACCGACTCCTCGTCGAAGAAGAACTGGCCGGTGTGGCAGGCGTGCCCGCCCTCGTAGCCGGCGTCCGTCCACTCACCGTCCACGTGCACCTTGGTGTGGATGTGGACGCAGCGGCCCTGGTACCAGCCGGGGAAGACCGTTCTGAAGGTGACCTGGCCGTGCCGGTCCGTCCGCCAAGTGCCGCGCAGGTAGCGGGAGTCGTCGGTCGGCTCCTGGTGACCGCCGCCCGGGGGCGGCCCGGTGGGGGTACCGGTGGGGGCGCCCGTGGGCGCTCCGGTGGGAGCAGGTCCGCCCCCACCCCCGTTGCCCACGTCCTCGTACCCGGAGTAGACGCCCACCGCGTCGCAGTGCCAGATGTCGACGGCCGCGTTCCGGACCGGTCTGCAGGTCTCGAAGTCGATCACCTTGAGGGTGAGGGCGAGCGGGATGCCCTCCTTGTCCTCGGTGATGTCCCGGCGGAGCTTGTCGGCGTCGATGTAGTAGGGACCCTCGGTGGTCTCCGAGGTCAGCCGGTAGCAGTCCTCCGCCGAACCCGCGGAGTCGGCGCCCTGCTTGTGGCCGTCGGTCGCGTTCGTCGCGAAGGCGGTGCCGCCGAGGCCCACCGCCGCGATCGCACCGGCGCCCACGGCGACGACCTTGCGACGCGTCAGATCCGGAGAGTCCTGCGGATGCTGAAGCTGTCGGGGCTCTTGGGGACGTTGAGGCTGTTGATTCGCTGTCATGCGCCGGGAAGTTAGATAAGAACCCTGTCAACGAGCTGAGAAAACGGCCCGTTTTAGGCGCGTACGCAAAACGGACCGGAAATCGACGGGCGATTTCCGGTCCCTTTGCGATCAGCCGTATCGAAAGGCTTGCCTTACTTCGGCTGGGGCTTGCGCACCGACAGGTGCAGCTCCCTGAGCCGCGTCTCCTCCAGCTCCGTCGGCGCGCCCATCATCAGGTCCTGGGCGTTGCCGTTGAGCGGGAAGGCGATCGTCTCGCGGATGTTCGGCTCGTCCGCCAGCAGCATCACGATGCGGTCGACGCCGGGCGCGATGCCACCGTGCGGCGGGGCGCCGAAGCGGAGCGCGCGGAGCATGCCGGCGAACTCGCGCTCGACGGTCTCCTCGTCGTACCCCGCGATCCCGAACGCCTTGAGCATGATGTCCGGCTCGTGGTTCCGGATCGCGCCGGAGGACAGCTCGACGCCGTTGCAGACGATGTCGTACTGCCAGGCCAGGACGTCCAGCGGGTCCTGGTTCTCCAGGGCGTCCATGCCGCCCTGGGGCATCGAGAACGGGTTGTGCGAGAAGTCGATCTTCCCGGTGTCCTCGTCCTTCTCGAACATCGGGAAGTCGACGATCCAGCAGAACCGGAAGACGTTCTCCTCGAAGTGGCCGGCGCGCTGGGCGGCCTCGACCCGCACCGCGCCCATGATCTTCGAGACCTCGTCGAACTCGCCCGCGCCGAAGAACACGGCGTGACCGGCGGCCAGGGACAGCCGCTTGGTGAGCTCGGCGACGTTCTCCTCGGTGAGGAACTTGGCGATCGGGCCGGAGAGCGACCCGTCCTCGGCGACGCGCACCCAGGCCAGGCCCTTCGCACCCTGCGAGACGGCGTAGTCACCGAGCTGGTCGAAGAACTTGCGGGGCTGCGCCGAGACGTCCGGCACCGGCAGCGCGCGCACGTGCTTGCCGGCGAACGCCTTGAACTCCGAGCCCGCGAAGATGTCGGTGATGTCGACGAGCTCCAGCTTGGCGCGCAGGTCCGGCTTGTCGGAGCCGTACTTCAGCATCGCCTCGCGGAACGGGATGCGCGGGAACGGCGAGGTGACCTCACGGCCGCCGCCGAACTCCGTGAACAGCTCGGTCATCAGCTGCTCGATCGGCTGGAAGACGTCCTCCTGCTCGACGAAGCTCATCTCGACGTCGAGCTGGTAGAACTCGCCCGGCGAACGGTCCGCGCGCGCGTCCTCGTCCCGGAAGCAGGGCGCGATCTGGAAGTAGCGGTCGAAGCCGGAGATCATCAGCAGCTGCTTGAACTGCTGCGGCGCCTGCGGCAGGGCGTAGAACCTGCCCGCGTGCAGGCGGGAGGGGACGACGAAGTCGCGGGCGCCCTCGGGGGAGGTCGCCGTCAGGATCGGCGTCGCCATCTCGTTGAAGCCGAGGGTGACCATCTTGTGCCGGATCGCGGAGATGACCGCCGTGCGCAGCATGATGTTGCGGTGCATGCGCTCGCGGCGCAGGTCCAGGAAGCGGTACTCCAGGCGCCGTTCCTCGTTGACGCCGTCCTCGGTGTTGATGGTGAAGGGGAGCGGCTGGGCGGCACCGAGCAGCTCGACCTCGTTCACCTCGACCTCGACCTCACCGGTCGGCAGGTCCGGGTTCACGTTCTCCGTGCCTCGGGAGACGACCTGGCCGTCGACGCGGACCGTGGACTCCTTGGTCAGCCCGTCGAGGGCCTCGTAGGCGGGCGTGCCGGGACGGGCGACGAGCTGCGTGATGCCGTAGTGGTCGCGCAGATCGATGAAGAGGATGCCGCCCAGGTCGCGCCGATTGTGCAGCCAGCCACTCAGCCGGACGTCGGTGCCGACGTCAGTGGCGCGGAGCTCGCCGCAGGTATGGGACCTGTACCGGTGCATCGTCGTTTCATCCAGTCTTCGCGGATCGGGGTCTGTCGCACACGCCGGTCGCACGCGTCTGTCGCACGCGTCCGTTGCACGCTTGTGTTTCGCGCGGCTGTTTCACGTGAAACTCCGCCAAGCGTACCGGGCACCCCGAGATCGACTCCCCACCATTTAGGTCTGCGGATCAGTAGCAGTCTTCGAGCGCCTCTCCATAAAGTGGGTCAATGCGTACTGGAGAGCCCCTGCCCGCCGTGGGGGAGGCCCTCGTCGCTCTCGCGACTGGCCTGTGGCGCTGGGACAACGACGCGGGGCTCGTCATCTTGGACGCCGAGGCCGCGCGGCTGGTCGGGTTGCCCGCCCGGCCGATCACCCTCACCGAGGGTGCGATGCGCTCCCGCTTCCACCCCATCGACTGGAACGAGATCGACGGGATAGTCCGACTCGCCGCCGCCGAGGGCACTCTCGCGGAGGCCCGGCTGCGGATCATGGACGAACGCGGCCGTGTGATCCGTACGGTGCGCAGCCGCTCCAAGCCGATCGTCGACCCGACCACCGGCGAGTACGAGCTGATCGGCACGCTCCAGGAGGTCGCCGAGCCGCCGCCTGGTACCGCCGCGCGCACTCCGGTCACCGGGGACTGGCGCCGCTCCCGCGAGGCATTCCTGCTGGACGCGGGCCGTGGGCTGGCCGAGGCCCGCTCCACGGCGGAGGTCCTGCGGGTCGCGGCCGGCCTGTCCATGCCGGGTTTCTCCCCGGACGGCCTGGCCGTCTTCGGTGTGCAGGGCGACCGTCTCACGATCATCGGCCACCACGGCCAGCAGCCCGGTGACGAGAGCTCCTTCTCCCACATGGCGCTCGCGACGGACTATCCGGCCGCCGAGGTGGTCCGTACCGGACGTGCCGTCTACCTCTCCACGCCCGAGGACTACAAGTCCCGCTACCCGCTCACCTGGCCGCTCACCGAGCAGTTCGGCCGTCACTCCTGGGCGTTCCTGCCGCTGACGGTGGCCGGCCGCACGATGGGCGCGTGGATGGCGGCCTTCGCCTACCCGGTGGCGTTCACGCCGGACGAGCGCTCGGTCCTGACGACCGTGGCGAGAATGCTCGCGCAGGCCCTGTCCCGGGCGGGCCTCGCGGAGTCGGAACGGGAGCTGACGGACGGCCTCCAGCGGTCGATGCTCCCCTCCCTCGGCCCCGGGATCCCGGGCATGAGCGTCGCGGCCCGCTATGTGCCGACCGGCGGCGGTCTCCAGGTCGGCGGCGACTGGTACGACATGATCCCGCTGCCCAACGGCCGTTTCGCCCTGGTCATCGGTGACGTCCAGGGTCATGACGTGCGGGCGGCGGGCGTGATGGGGCAGCTCCGCATCGCGCTGCGCGCGTACGCCTCGGAGGGTCACCGCCCCGACGCGGTCCTCTCCCGCGCGTCCCGCTTTCTGCACGGGATCAGCTACGGCGACCCGGACGTCGCCGACCTGCGTTTCGCAACCTGTCTGTACGTGGAGGCCGATCCGACGACCGGCGTCCTGGACATCGCCAGGGCCGGCCACCCCGACCCGGCGATCCGTATGGCGGACGGCACGGTCCTGGCCCGCCCGACGGCCGGCGGCCTCCCGCTGGGCATCGACCCGGACGCCGACTACCCCACCACCCGGATCACCCTGGAACCCGGCGAGACGCTCCTGCTGTGCACCGACGGCCTGATCGAGACCGGCGGCCATGACATCGAGACCGGCTGGAAACGCATCCGCGCGATCCTCGAGGAACACGACGGCGGCCTCGAGGAACTGGCCGACGCCCTGGTGCAGGCCGTCCACGGGCCGTCCTCCCACCACACCACCGGCTCGCTGGCCGACCGCCGCGAGGACGACATCGCGGTACTCCTGCTGTGCCGGCAGGGGGAGGGCTGCGGCTGCGGCGACACGGTGGTCATCCGCCCCACGGTCCGGCGCACGATGCTGTCGGTGGCCCAGGCGGAACCGGAACGGGTGGCGGTGGCCCGCCATCAGCTGCGGGAGCTGCTGCATGACTGGAGGTCGGCGGACCAGGTCGACTCGGCGGTGTTGCTGTCGTCGGAGCTGCTGACCAACGTCCTGGTCCACACCGACGCGGACGCGCTGCTGCTGGCCGAGGTGCGGGGCGGTCCCAGCGGGCCGGACGAACCTGGACTGCGCCGGGTGCGGGTGGAGGTCACCGACACGAGCGACGACCTCCCGCACAAGCGCAGCCCGGGCGAGCTGGCCTCCTCGGGGCGGGGTCTGATGCTGATCGAACTGCTCGCGGACGGGTGGGGGGTGGACCCGCGGGGCGAGGGGAAGAGCATCTGGTTCGAGCTCTACGAGGCGCCGGACGGGCCGTCGGACGGGCCGTCGGACGGGTCGCCGGACGGGCCATCGGAGGGGCCTGGTAGGGGCTCGTCCGGTGAGTTCGCCGAAGACTCCACCGGGACTCCGTAACGCGTCCGCAGTTCGTGTACGACGCCGAAGGCGGCGGCGGTCAACGGCACGGCGAGCAGCATCCCCAGGATCCCCGCCACCGAGGCCCCCGCCGTGATGGCGAGCATCACCAGCGCCGGATGCATCTGCACGGTCCGGCTCTGGATCGCCGGCTGGAGCACGTGGCCCTCCAGCACCTGCACCGCGACCACCACCCCGAGCACCCACAACGCGATCACGAACCCGCGGTCGGCGAACGCGACGAGCACGGCGAGTGCGCCGGAGAGGAACGCGCCGAGGTAGGGGATGTAGGCCCCCACGAAGACGAGCGCGCCCAGGCCGACGGCGCCCGGCACATCGAGGATGAGCAGCCCGACGGTGATGCAGACGGCGTCGATGAAGGCGATCAGCGTGGTCCCCCGCATGAATCCCTCGACCGCCTCGAAGGCCCGCCGGGCCATGGCATCCATGAGGTCACCACTGTGCCGCGGGGCGACGGACCGCAGGGCGTCGGCGGCCCTGTCGGAGTCCCGCAGGAAGAAGAAGACGAGCAGCAGCGCGAGCACGGCCATGGCGATGGTCTCGCCGACGACACTGACACCGCTGATGACACCGGAGGCCGCCGTCCCGCCGAACTTGCCGAGGAGTTCCCGCGCGTTGGAGGCGAGGTCGTCCAGGGAGGTCCCGGCCGCCCCGAAGTGCTCCGCGACTCCCCGCGCCGCGTTCTTGAGCGAGTCGACGATCTCGTCCCCGGTGTCGATGAGCGCGGCCACCACGATGTACACGGCGCCACCGACGACGCCGACCACCGCGACACAGGTGAGCCCGGCGGCGAGGGACCGGTTGACCTTCGCCTTCACCAGCCGCCGGTGCAGCGGCCTGAGCAGAGCGGTCCCGAGCAGAGCGAGCAGGACGGGCACGACCGCCGTACGGAACTCCACGCAGAGCCGGATCCCGACGTAGACGACCCCGGCGACCAGCAGGGCGACGGCACACCAGGCACCGACCCGCCGGACGGGGTCGGGGAGGAGCGGCCGGGGTGCGTGCACGCTCCTATCTGGCCATACGTCAGGTTCGGTGTCGCGCTGGGGAGTCTGAACGGGGGCCGGTGTGCGGAATCGACGCGTCGGCCCGCTTTCGGATGAACATCCTTGCGCGGAACGTGAGTTGTACCTACTTGTGCCTGGCTTCCGAGGTGGAGGTGACGCTCGGACCGAGACAGGGCCCGAAGCCACAACACAAGGTTGCGGCTTCGGGCCCTGTCCTACCGTGCCGGAGAACTACAGCCCGCCCTCGGACATCCCGTGCACCGCCGGGATCGTCCCCAGCAGGCCCTTCTGGAAGTCGTCGAACGCCTGCTGGAGTTCGTCACGGGTGTTCATGACGAACGGGCCGTAGTGGGCCATCGGCTCACGGATCGGCTGGCCGCCGAGGAGGACGACCTCCAGGTCCGGGGTGTGGGAGTCCTGCTTCTCGTCCGCGCGGACGGTCAGCGAGGAACCGGCGCCGAAGACCGCGGTCTGCCCCACGTGGATCGGACGTCGCTCCGCGCCCACCGCGCCCTTGCCCGCGAGCACGTACGCCAGACCGTTGAAGTCCTCGCGCCACGGCAGGGTGAGCTCGGCGCCCGGCGCCAGCGTCGCGTGGACCATGGTGATCGGGGTGTGGGTGATACCGGGACCGTCGTGACCGTCCAGCTCGCCCGCGATGACGCGCAGCAGCGCGCCGCCGTCGGGACTGGTGAGCAGCTGGACGTTGCCGCCGCGGATGTCCTGGTAGCGCGGGGGCATCATCTTGTCCTTGGCCGGCAGGTTCACCCACAGCTGGAGCCCGTGGAAGAGACCGCCGGACATGACGAGGTGCTCCGGCGGGGCCTCGATGTGCAGCAGGCCCGAGCCGGCCGTCATCCACTGGGTGTCGCCGTTGGTGATGGTGCCGCCGCCACCCTGGCTGTCCTGGTGGTCGAAGATCCCGTCGATGATGTAGGTGACGGTCTCGAAGCCGCGGTGCGGATGCCACGGGGTGCCCTTCGGCTCCCCGGGTGCGTAGTCCACCTCGCCCATCTGATCCATCATGATGAACGGGTCCAGGTGGCGATAGTTGATCCCGGCGAACGCCCGGCGCACCGGGAAGCCCTCGCCTTCGAAACCGCTCGGCGCGGTCGTGACAGTGAGTACGGGACGGGCCACGGCGTCCGCGGGTGCGGCGACTCGCGGCAGCGTCAGCGGGTTCTCGACGGTCACTGCAGGCATGTCGGTACCTCCTTGTGCTCCGAGTTTAGTTGAGCGTTGAACTTTCTGCCACCCCTAACCGGCACAGCGGGGCAGGTATTCCCACCGGGTTCCGGGAGAGGTGGCGGACGCGGGGCAGCGCCAGGAGGCCGGTGCCCCGCGCGGGGCACCGGCCTCCTGTGGCGTGATCCGAACGAGGGGGCTAGCCGCCGTACATCCGGCGCATGGCGAACTCGACCATCTGCTCCACGGCCTTCGCGTCGAACACCATCCGGTGCTCGCCCTCCATGTCGAGGACGAAGCCGTACCCGGTCGGAAGCAGGTCGATCACCTCGGAGCCGGTGATCACGAAGTACTTGGACTCCTTGCCCGCGTACCGGCGCAGCTCCTTGAGCGAGGTGAACATCGGGATCACCGGCTGCTGGGTGTTGTGCAGGGCGAGGAAGCCGGGGTTGTCGCCGCGCGGGCAGTAGACCTTCGAGGTCGCGAAGACCTGCTGGAAGTCCTCCGCCGTCACCTGGCCGGTGGTGAAGGCGCGCACCGCGTCGGCGAGCGAGGGCGGGGACGGCTCCGGGTACAGCGGCGACTGCTGCCCGTAGCCGCCCGCGCCGGACATGGGCTGCTGCGGCGGGGCGTACTGCTGCTGAGCGCCGACGTTCTGGTCGTAGCCGTACATGCGCGCAAGCGTACCGACTAGACCCTTCTCACACTTGACCGAGTAGGGGTTGCTTCTTATTACCGACGGGTAGCATCATCGGAGCTACTTATTGGTATGTGAACTAGGTTGCGAGGAGTCAGTGCCTCGCCGATCCCTTACGGAGCCGTCGCCATGGGGCACTACAAGTCGAATCTCCGCGACATCGAGTTCAACCTCTTCGAGGTGCTCGGGCGCGACAAGCTGTACGGGACCGGCCCGTTCGCGGAGACGGACACGGACACCGCGAAGAGCATCCTGGAGGAGCTGACCCGCCTCTCGGAGAACGAGCTGGCGGAGTCCTTCACCGACGCCGACCGCAACCCGCCGGTCTTCGACCCGGAGACCAACACCGCGCCCGTACCCGCGTCCTTCAAGAAGAGCTACCAGGCCTTCATGGACTCCGAGTACTGGCGCCTGGGCCTGCCCGAGGAGATCGGCGGCACGACCGCGCCCCGCTCCCTGATCTGGGCCTACGCGGAGCTGATCCTCGGCGCCAACCCGGCCGTGTGGATGTACTCCTCCGGCCCCGCCTTCGCGGGCATCCTCTTCGACGAGGGCAACGACGTACAGAAGAAGATCGCGCAGATCGCCGTCGACAAGCAGTGGGGCTCGACGATGGTCCTCACCGAGCCCGACGCGGGTTCCGACGTGGGCGCCGGACGCACCAAGGCGGTCCAGCAGGAGGACGGGTCCTGGCACATCGAGGGCGTGAAGCGGTTCATCACGTCCGGTGAGCACGACATGTCGGAGAACATCCTCCACTACGTGCTGGCCAGGCCGGAGGGTGCCGGGCCCGGCACCAAGGGGCTCTCCCTCTTCCTCGTCCCCAAGTACCTCTTCGACTTCGAGACCGGCGAGCTGGGCGAGCGCAACGGCGCCTACGCCACCAACGTCGAGCACAAGATGGGCCTGAAGGCCTCCAACACCTGCGAGATGACCTTCGGCGACCGGCACCCCGCCAAGGGCTGGCTGATCGGCGACAAGCACGACGGCATCCGGCAGATGTTCCGGATCATCGAGTTCGCCCGGATGATGGTCGGCACGAAGGCGATCTCCACGCTGTCGACGGGCTACCTGAACGCGCTGGAGTACGCCAAGGAGCGCGTCCAGGGCCCCGACCTGGCGAACTTCATGGACAAGGCCGCGCCCAAGGTCACCATCACGCACCACCCCGACGTGCGCCGCTCGCTGATGACGCAGAAGGCGTACGCGGAGGGCATGCGCGCCCTGGTGATGTACACCGCCGCCGTCCAGGACGAGATCCAGGTCAAGGAGACGAACGGCGAGGACGCCGCCACCGAGCACGCCCTCAACGACCTGCTCCTGCCGATCGTGAAGGGCTACGGCTCCGAGAAGGCCTACGAGCTGCTCGCCCAGTCGCTGCAGACCTTCGGCGGCTCCGGCTTCCTGCAGGAGTACCCGATCGAGCAGTACATCCGCGACGCCAAGATCGACACCCTGTACGAGGGCACCACCGCGATCCAGGGCCAGGACTTCTTCTTCCGGAAGATCGTCCGCAACCAGGGCGCGGCCCTGAACTCCCTCGCCGAGGACATCAAGAAGTTCCTGGCGCTGGGCACCGGCGGCGAGGAGCTCTCCGCGGCCCGCGAGCACCTCGCCAAGGCCGCCGTGGAGCTGGAGGCGATCGTCGGTCTGATGCTGACCGACCTCGCGGCCACCGAGCAGGACGTCAAGAACATCTACAAGGTGGGCCTGAACACCACCCGCCTGCTGCTGGCCTCCGGTGACGTGGTCGTCGGCTACCTGCTCCTCAAGGGCGCCGCGATCGCCGCCGAGAAGCTGGAGACGGCCCCCGCCAAGTCCGTGTCCGCCAAGGACGTGGCCTTCTACACCGGCAAGATCGCGGCGGCGAAGTTCTTCGCGGCCAACGTCCTGCCCGGCGTGACCCTGGCCCGCAAGATCGCCGAGGGCGTCGAGCTGGACCTGATGGAGCTGGACGAGGCGGCGTTCTAAGCTCCGCCCACCTCTACACAGCCCCAGGAAGGCCCGCTCTCGCATGATGGGGAGCGGGCCTTCGCCCGTCGTTCCAGGGTCCTAAGGTGAACCCATGACCGAACCCTCCCGCTTCGACCGCGGACTCACCGATGACCTGATGTCCTTCCTCGCGGCCAGCCCGTCGCCCTACCACGCGGTGGCGAACGCCGCCGCGCGGCTGGAGAAGGCCGGCTTCAGGCAGGTCTCGGAGACGGACGCCTGGGACGGGACGAGCGGCGGCAAGTACGTGCTGCGCGGCGGGGCGATCGTCGCCTGGTACGTCCCCGAGGGCGCCGCCGCGCACACCCCGTTCCGGATCGTCGGCGCGCACACCGACTCCCCCAACCTCCGGGTCAAGCCGCGACCGGACATGGGGGCGCAGGGCTGGCGGCAGGTGGCCGTGGAGATCTACGGCGGGCCGCTGCTGAACACCTGGCTCGACCGCGACCTGGGGCTGGCCGGCCGGCTGACCCTGCGGGACGGTTCGACGCGTCTGGTGAACGTCGACCGGCCGCTGCTGCGAGTGCCCCAACTCGCCATCCACCTGGACCGTTCCGTGTCCGCCGAGGGCCTCAAGCTGGACAAGCAGCGGCATCTGCAGCCCGTCTGGGGGCTGGGCGGCGATGTGCGCGACGGCGACCTGATCGCCTTCCTGGAGGAGGAGACCGGGCTCGGCGCGGGCGAGGTGACCGGCTGGGACCTGATGACCCACTCCGTGGAACCGCCGGCCTACCTCGGCCGCGACCAGGACCTGGTCGCCGGACCCCGGATGGACAACCTGCTGTCGGTGCACGCCGGGGTCAACGCGCTGGCGGCGCTGGCCGGGGACCTCGGCAACGACCCGGCGGCCGCGCGGCAGGGGCCCGGCCCGTACATCCCGGTGCTGGCCGCCTTCGACCACGAGGAGACCGGCTCGCAGTCGGACACCGGCGCGGACGGGCCGCTGCTCGGCGGTGTGCTGGAGCGTTCGGTGTTCGCGCGCGGAGGATCGTACGAGGACCGGGCGAGGGCCTTCGCGGGCACCGTCTGTCTGTCCTCCGACACCGGCCACGCGGTGCACCCCAACTACGCGGAGCGGCACGACCCCACGCACCACCCGCGGGTCAACGGCGGTCCGATCCTCAAGGTCAACGTCAACAACCGCTACGCCACGGACGGTTCGGGCCGGGCGGTCTTCGCCGCCGCCTGCGAGAAGGCCGGCGTGCCCTTCCAGTCCTTCGTGTCCAACAACTCCATGCCCTGCGGCACCACGATCGGCCCGATCACCGCGGCCCGGCACGGCATCCACACCGTCGACATCGGGGTCGCCATCCTGTCCATGCACAGCGCCCGCGAGTTGTGCGGCGCCGACGACCCGTATCTGCTGGCGAACGCGCTGGTGGCGTTCCTGCGGGGGTAGGGCCCGCTCCGGAAAGGCTCGGCGCTGCATGGGGGTTGACAACCGGGGTACCCGCAGTCACGGACCGGAACGACCGGACCGGACAGGGAGGCAACAGCCATGGGCCTCGGCGGATGCATCATCCTCATCGCCGTGGGAGCCATCCTCACGTTCGCGACCGACTGGGACATGCAGGGGGTAAACCTCGACCTGGTCGGCATCATCCTGATGATCGTGGGACTGATCGGCGTCTCGACGTTCAGCAGCATCGCCCGGCGCAGGCGGGTCGTGGCACCGCCCACGACCACGGTCGTCGAGGAACGGCACCACACGCGCGACGGTTACAGCGACGGCTACGGCGTCTGACACGGCCTCTGATACGGCCTTTGACGGCGGCAGCCGCACGGCCGGAAACCGGATTTCGGGCACGAGCGGTCTGGGGCAGAAGGCTTTCCGGTCGCGAGCACCTCGGTCACGAGCATTTCGGGCACATGCACTGGAGCGGTACAGGACCCCCGGCACGGTATGCACAGGGTAAGAACTGACAACCTTGAGCATTCCGTGACCTGGGGTGTCTTGTGTGGTTGTGTGAGTGTCGTGAAAACTCTGGGTTCTGAAGCCCGGAGGTGGAGGCAGCGCCGGGCCCTACCACTGCACCTCGGGGGGTCCACGTGCTCGACCTCGCTTCCCCCGCGGCGACCGCCCCGGCCCGCGACCCGTACCCACGCCGCCACGGCCGGCACGCCGCCCGCCGAGCCCACGCCGCCCCGGAGGCCCCCGGCCCCGTGCCGCGGCTCGCGGTGCTGATACCGGCCCACAACGAGCACGACCGCATCGCCGCCGCCATCCAGGGCCTGTGGGACCAGACCAGGCGCCCGGACCTCGTCGTGGTCGTCGCCGACAACTGCACCGACGACACCGCGGCGATAGCCGAGGCGTACGGCGCGCAGGTCTTCCACACGCACGGCAACACCCACAAGAAGGCCGGTGCTCTCAACCAGGCCATCGCCTGGCTCCTGCCCCACCTGGACGACCTGGACCTGCTGCTGGTGCAGGACGCCGACACCGTTCTCGACCCGACGTTCGCCGAGACCGCTCTCGCCACCGTCAACCGCAGGGTCGGCGCGGTCGGCGGCGTCTTCTACGGCGAGTCGGGCGGCGGCCTCCTCGGTCTGCTCCAACGCATGGAGTTCCACCGCTACGCCTGGGAACTGGAACGCACCGGCGGCAAGGCCCAGGTCCTCACCGGAACCGGGACCATGTTCCGCGCCCGGGTGCTGCGCGAGGTGCGCGCCGCCCGCCGGGCCGGGGTGATCGGCGGCGGCACGAGCTACTACAGCCTCGCCTCGCTCACCGAGGACGACGAGATGACCAAGGCCGTCAAGACCCTCGGCTACCGCACCATGTCACCGGCCGGCTGCGCGGTCACCACCGAGGTCATGCCCACCTGGGGCAAGCTGTGGCACCAGCGTCTGCGCTGGCAGCGCGGCGCCCTGGAGAACCTGCGCGACTACGGCTGGACCCGGGTCACCGCCCGCTACTTCGCCCAGCAGTTCCTGATGGGCTTCGGCGCGCTGTCCTTTCTCGTCTACCTGACCTTCATGGCCACGTACACCACGTTGTACGGCTGGCCCGGCTTCTCCCCGTTCTGGACCGCGATCGGCCTGATCTTCCTGGTCGAGAAGACCGTCTCGGTACGCCGCGCCGGCCCCCGGGCCGTCCTGGTCGCGGCGTTGATGATCCCGGAGATGCTCTACGACCTGTTCCAACACGCCGTCTACTTCTCCTCCCTGTGGGGCCTGCTGCGCCGCAGCGAGGAGAAGTGGGTGGCCACCTGAACCGCCCCCCACGCCGCAACGCACAACCCTCCTAGGAGAACGACCATGTACGGAAGAGTGATCGGCGCCGGTACCACGGGCGCGGGCGGGGCCACCCTCGCCGCCACCGGCATGTGGCACAGCATGGCGCTGATGGTCACGGCCACCACGCTGATGGCCGCGGGCTTCGCCCTGTACAAGCTGGCGCCGCGTCCGCGCCGGCGCTGACCACGAGGCCCGAAAGGCGCCCGGCGCTCCGTAGCGAGGGGCCGGGCGCCGCGGCGTGCCGTCGGTGACGGGTCAGGCCAGCGCGTGGCCCGTCGTCGCGTCCACGTGCTCCGGCACCTCGTCGTGACGGTCGCCGACCGTGAGGGTGCCGGTGGGTTCGAGGACGAGGATCGCGGCCGGTGCGGGGGCGTACGGCTTGTGTTCGGTGCCGCGGGGGACGGTGAAGACCGAGCCCCTGGGCAGGACGACCGTGCGTTCGCCGTCCCGCTCCCGCAGGGCGATGTGCAGTTCGCCGTCCAGGACCAGGAAGAACTCGTCGGTGTGGTCGTGGACGTGCCACACGTGCTCGCCCTCGACCTTCGCGACACGTACGTCGTAGTCGTTGACGGTGGTGACGATGCGGGGGCTCCACCGCTCGGTGAAGGAGGCCAGGGCGTCGGGCAGCGAGATGGGTTCCATGGGGCCATCGTGCGGGTGCCCGGCGCACCGTACGAGTGCTAGAAATCGCATATGACGCAAGGATCCTCGCAACCGCACACCGTGGTGCTGCTCGTGGACGAGAACTCCAATCCGTTCGAAATGAGCTGCGCCATCGAGGTGTTCGGGCTGCGCCGGCCCGAGCTGGGCCGGGAGCTGTACGACTTCCGGCTGTGCGCCGCGGACCCCTCGACGCGGATGCGGGACGGGTTCTTCACACTCACCGGGGTCGCCGGTCTGGAGGCGGCCCGGGACGCGGACACGCTGATCGTGCCGAACCGGCCCGACACCGACACCTCCCGCGACCCGCGGGTCCTGGACGTGGTGCGTCAGGCGCACGCACGGGGCACCCGGCTCATCGGCTTCTGCTCCGGCGCGTTCACGATGGCGGAGGCCGGACTGCTGGACGGGCGCCGCGCCGCCTGCCACTGGATGTGGGCGGAGTCCTTCCGGACACGGTTCCCGCACGTGCGGCTGGAGCCCGACGTGCTGTTCGTCGACGACGGCGACATCCTCACGGCCTCCGGGAGCGCCTCGGCGCTCGACCTCGGACTGCATGTCGTACGGCGGGACCATGGCGCCGAGGTCGCCAACCATGTCTCCCGACGGCTCGTCTTCGCCGCGCACCGGGACGGCGGGCAGCGCCAGTTCGTGGAGCGACCGGTGCCGCACGTGCCCGACGAGTCGCTCGGTCCGCTGCTGGCGTGGGCCCAGGAACGGCTGGGGGAGCCGCTGACGGTGACCGGCCTCGCGGCGCGGGCGGCGGTGTCGCCGGCGACACTGCACCGGCGTTTCCGCGCGCAGCTCGGCACGACCCCGCTGGCGTGGCTGACGGGGGAGCGGGTGGCGCTGGCCTGCCGGCTGATCGAGCGCGGGGAGGAGCGGCTCGACGTGGTGGCGGCGAGGAGCGGGCTGGGGACGGCCGCGAACCTGCGCGCGCTCGTCCGGCGCGAGACCGGGCTCAGCCCGTCGGCCTACCGGCGGCGTTTCGGACCTGCCGCCGGGGAAGCGGTGACGGTATGAGATTCCTCGTGCGCGACCGGCTCCTCGGCATCGGTGACGACTACTGGATCGAGGACGACCACGGCAACAAGTTCTTCCTCGTCGACGGCAAGGCCATGCGGCTGCGGGACACCTTCGAGCTGAAGGACACCCAGGGGCGGGTCCTGATCGACATCCACCAGAAGATGTTCGCCCTCCGGGACACCATGGTGATCGAGCGGGACGGCGAACCGCTCGCCCGCATCAGACGCAAACGGCTGTCGCTGCTGCGCAACCACTACCGGGTGTCGCTGGCGGACGGCAGCACGGAACTCGACGTCAGCGGCAAGATCCTGGACCGCGAGTTCGCCGTCGAGTACGACGGTGAGCTGCTCGCCGTCATCTCCCGGCGGTGGCTGCACGTGCGGGAGACCTACGGCCTGGACGTCGTACGGGAGGACGCGGACCCGGCGCTGCTGATCGCGGTGGCGGTGTGCGTGATCCACCTGGCGGAGAAGGAGCGGGAGGGGGACGAGGACTGAGCTGGGAGAGGGCTAGAGAACCCGGTCCTTGAGGGCCGGGAACTGCTCCCGGGTCGTCGCGACCTTCCCGGGGTCGAAGTCGACGGTGAGGGTCTCCTCGTCCGCGCCCGCCTCCGCCAGGACCTCGCCCCAGGGATCGACCACGATCGAGTGACCGGCCTGCGGAACTCCCGCATGGGTCCCGGCCGTTCCACACGCGAGCACGAACGCCTGGTTCTCCACCGCCCGCGCCTGGGCCAGCAGCGTCCAGTGCCCCCGGCGGCGCTCCGGCCAGCCCGCCGGAACGACCAGGGTCTCGGCGCCGGCGTCGACGAGACCGCGGAAGAGTTCGGGGAAACGGAGGTCGTAGCAGGTGGCCACACCGATGACGGTCTCCGGCAGACGGACCGTCACCAGGTCCCGGCCCGCGCCCATCAGCACGGCCTCGCCCTTGTCGAAGCCGAAGCGGTGGATCTTGCGGTAGGAGGCGGCCGGCTCACCGGAGGGTGAGAAGACGAGGGAGGTGTTGTAGAGGGAGCCGTCAGGGGCACGTTCGGGAATCGAGCCCGCGTGCAGCCACACACCCGCGTCGCTCGCCGCCTTGGCCATCGCCTCGTACGTCGGCCCTTCGAGGGGCTCGGCCTCGCGCCCGAAGTCCTCGTAGGCGAAGGCTCCGGTGGTCCACAGCTCCGGCAGTACGACGAGGTCCGACCCGGCCTGGCCCCGGACCATCGCGGCCACCCGACGTCGGCGGGATTCCACCGATTCGCCCTCGCCCACGGCGATCTGGATCAGAGAGGCGCGCACACTACCACCGTCCTGGCGTTCAAGCCGTCCATACGGGCCTACGATCGTCACACGAAAGCACTGCCGGGGTGCCTCTTAGCAGCGTAACTTAGCGTTCCAAGACACCCGCCGACAGCCACCTCCCGCAGGCAACGCCGCCGCACCCACCACCCGAGTACCGACCGCCGAGGGGTCCCGTTCCGTGAGTCTGCATCCCACTCTCCAGCCCTACGCCGACGCCTGGACCCACTCCATCGACGCGATATCCGAGCTTGTGCAGCCCCTCGCGGAGGGGGAGTGGAACCGGCGCACCCCGTGCCCCGGCTGGTCGGTGCGTGACGTGGTCTCGCACGTCATCGGCCTGGACTGCGAGATGCTCGGCGACCCGCGCCCCATCCACACGCTGCCGCGCGACCTGTTCCACGTCACCAACGACCACCAGCGCTACATGGAGATGCAGGTCGACGTCCGCCGCCACCACACGGCGCCCGAGATGACCTCCGAGCTGGAGTACGTGATCATCCGCCGCAACCGCCAGCTGCGCAACGAGTCACGCGACCCCGGCACGAAGGTGCGCGGCCCGCTCAGCACGGAGCACACGCTCGAAGCGTCCATGCGGGCACACGCGTTCAACGTGTGGGTGCACGAGCAGGACCTGCGCACCGCCCTCGGCCGCCCCGGCAACCTCGACTCCCCCGGCGCGTACGTCGCCCGTGACGTGCTGCTCGAAGAACTCCCCGAGGTCGTCGCGGTGGCGGCCGACGCCCCGCGCAGCTCGGCGATCGTCTTCGACGTGCACGGCCCCATCGAGTTCCTGCGCACGATCCGCATCGACATCCAGGGCCGCGGCACCCTCGAATCCACCCCCGCCCTCGGCCCCGCCGCCACCCTCTCCCTCGACTGGGAGACGTACGTGCGTCTGGCCTGCGGACGCGTGACCCCGGAACAGGTGAAGGACCGCGTGAAGACGGAGGGGGAACCCGCTCTCACCGGGGCGATCCTGCGGAACTTCGCAGTGACTCCGTAGCGGCGGGCGGTCGGGCTGTCGGGCCGTCGGCGCCGCGCGGAGGTGGGGTCCGGTGGGCGCGGGCGGCCTAGGCCGGGACGTGCACCGTCTCCACCCGGCTCGCGACCAACCGTTCCCGCTCCCGGCGCGCCGCCCGCTTGCGCAACCGCAGGATCTGGCTGACGCCCACCGCCTGCAGGACGAACACCGCGGAGAACGCGACGCGGTAGTCGTCCCCGGTCGCGTCCAGCAGGACCCCGATCGCGAACAGCGTCGTCATCGAGGCGACGAAGCCGCCCATGTTCGTGATCCCGGACGCGGTCCCCTGCCGTTCCGGCGGATTCGCCGGCCGCGCGAAGTCGAACCCGAGCATCGACGCCGGTCCGCACGCCCCCAGCACCGTGCACAGCACCACCAGCAGCCACATCGGTGCCCGCTCACCGGGATACGTCAGCGTGAGGGCCCACATCAGGGCCGTCGCCGCCACGGTGCCCAGCGCCAGGGGCAGCCGCGCCTCGTGATGCCGGGCGACGACCTGCCCGTACACCAGCCCGACGACCATGTTGGAGAGCACGACCAGCGTCAGCAGTTCGCCGGCCGTCGCCCGGGACAGTCCCTGCGCCTCGACCAGGAACGGCAGCCCCCACAGCAGCAGGAACACCATGGCCGGGAACTGGGTCGTGAAGTGCACCCACAGCCCGAGCCGGGTTCCCGGCTCCCGCCAGGACGCGGCGATCTGCCGCCGGACGTACGCCGCGCCATGGTGCGGGAACGGCTCCGGTTCGTGTCCCCGGGGATGGTCCTTGAGGAACAGCAGTACCAGCAGGAGTACTACGGCACCGGCGAGCGCGCTGCCCGCGAAGGCCGCCGTCCAGCCGATGCCGTGCAGCAGCCGGGCCAGCACGAGGGTGGAGACCAGGTTGCCCGCCATGCCGATCAGCCCGGCGAACTGCGCGACCATCGGTCCGCGCCGGGCCGGGAACCAGCGGCTGCCGAGACGCAGTACGGCGATGAAGGTCATCGCGTCTCCGCAGCCCAGCAGCGCACGCGAGGCGAGGGCCGTCCCGTACGACGGGGAGAACGCGAACCCGACCTGTCCGGCCGTGAAGAGAACGGCCCCCAGACTCAGCACCTTCTTCGTGCCGAGCCGGTCGACCAGCAGGCCGACGGGTATCTGCATGCCCGCGTAGACGAGGAGTTGGAGGATGGAGAAGGTCGACAGCGCGGAGGCGCCCACGTGGAAGCGGTCGGCCGCGTCGAGGCCTGCCACCCCCAGGGACGTACGGAAGATGACGGCGACGAAGTAGACGGAGACGCCGACGCCCCACACGGCCATCGCGCGTCGTCCGCCCGGCGGATCGCCCGGCAGCGAGACCGAGGCGGCCGAGGATGCGCTCATCGGACCTCACCCCGGGCGAGGTGCGAGAACCAGCCGACGTGCCGTCGGACCAGGCCGACCGCGGCCTCCGCGTCGCCGGAGCGCAGTGCTTCGAGGATCTCCGCGTGCTCGACGAGGGTCTTGGCGATCCGCTCGGGGTTGGAGTGCATGAGGGCGACGCCCATCCGCAACTGGCGGTCGCGGAGCTGGTCGTAGAGCCGGGAGAGGATCTCGTTGCCGCCGCTGCGGACGATCTCGGCGTGGAAGCAGCGGTCGGTGACGGCGGCCGCGGCCAGATCACCGGCGGCGGCCTGCTCCTTCTGCTTCGCCAGCAGTCCCTCCAGGCGCTCGATCAGCCCGGCGGGGGCCGGTACGGCCTTGCGCGCCGCGTGTTCCTCGACCAGGAGCCGGGTCTCGACCACGTCCGCGATCTCCTGGGCGGAGACCGGCAGGACGAGCGCTCCCTTTTTCGGATACAGCTTGATGAGTCCCTCGACCTCGAGCCGCAGCAGCGCCTCACGGACCGGCGTCCGGGAGACGCCGACGGCCTCCGCGAGTTCGCCCTCGGTGAGGAGGCTGCCGCCTTCGTAACGGCGGTCCAGGACACCCTGCTTGACGTGGGCGTAGACACGGTCGGCGGCGGGAGGTTGCTTCACGGCCAGACTCATGCCGACATCATAGATACAACAGGTACCCATGGTGCGGGCCGGTCCGGCATACGGAACGGTAGTGACGCCCTCGCCACACGGACGGGGGATCTTCCGGCAAAGAACCCCACCCCGATCCAGCGGCCGCACAACCTTCTGTGCTACTTACGTGTCACACACCTGCGGCCCCATTTTCTTCGCACCACCGCAACCGGCCGCATCTCAGGGGCATTCGAGACAATCGGGGTATCTCAGTTGATAATCGGCATCAAGGACGGCTTCCAGGTTGTCCGCTTCCGCCGAGCCGCCGCCGTCACCGTGACCGCCGGCGCCGTCCTGGCGACCGGAGCCCTCACCGCGGCGCCCGCGCAGGCCGTCACCGCGCCCACGATCGTCGCCAAGGGCGGCTACGTGATGAACAACGCGAACGGCGCGGGGCTGTACAGCAAGGCCGCGAACACCAAGCGCTCCACCGGCTCCACGACGAAGATCATGACCGCGAAGGTCGTGCTCGCGCAGTCCAACCTGAACCTGGACGCCAAGGTCACCATCCAGAAGGCCTACAGCGACTACATAGTGTCGAAGGGCGCCTCGTCGGCGCGCCTGATCGTCGGTGACAAGGTCACCGTTCGTCAGCTGCTGTACGGGCTGATGCTGCCGTCCGGCTGCGACGCCGCGTACGCGCTGGCCGACAAGTTCGGCTCGGGCACGACGCGGGCGGCGCGCGTGAAGTCGTTCATCGGCAAGATGAACGCCAGCGCCAAGAGCCTCGGCCTGACGAACACGCACTTCGACTCGTTCGACGGCATCGGCAACGGCGCGAACTACTCGACGCCGAAGGACCTGACGAAGCTCGCCAGCAGCGCGATGAAGAGCTCCACGTTCCGTACGGTCGTGAAGACGAAGGCGTACACCGCGAAGACCATCACCAAGACGGGCAGCACCCGCACGATGGCCACCTGGAAGAACACGAACACGCTGCTCAGCAACTACAGCGGCACGATCGGCGTGAAGACCGGTTCGGGCGACGAGGCCGGGTACTGCCTGGTCTTCGCCGCCACCCGCAACGGCAAGACGGTCTACGGCACCGTCCTCTCCTCCACCAGCGCCACCCAGCGCGAGACGGACGCGAAGAAGCTCCTCAACTACGGCTTCGCCAAGCTCGCCTGACGCCACAGCGGGTAACACATGGACAACGGGCCCCTCGCCGACGGCGGGGGGCCTTCACCATGTGGTCGTGACGATCCTCCCGGCCCCCCGGCCGCCCCGCGCCCCGCTCTCCACGCCCCTCGAAGAACCGCGTACGCCCCCAGGAGGCGGACGATGACCGAGGCCTCGTATCTCGCCGCGGTGCGCACGTCCTACGACACCGTCGCCGACGCCTACACGGAACTGGTCAAGCGGCCCGCGGACCTGGACCCGTTGTCCCGGGCGCTGCTGGCCGCGTTCGCGGAGACCGTGCGGTCGGCGGGGATCGGGCCGGTCGCGGACCTCGGCTGCGGTCCCGGTCTCGTGACCGCGCACCTGGCCGAACTGGGCGTGCCGGCGTTCGGCGTCGACGTGTCCCCCAGGATGGTGGAGCTGGCCCGGCGCGCCCACCCCACCCTGACGTTCAGCGTCGGCTCGCTCACCGCCCTGGACATCGAGGACGGCACCCTCGGCGGCATCCTGGCCTACTACTCCACCCACCACACCCCGCCCGAACTCCTGCCCCGCGTCTACGCCGAGTTCCACCGCACCCTCGCCCCCGGCGGCCACCTGATGCTCGCCGGTTACGTGGGAGACGGCGAACAGTTGCGCCCGACGCAGGCTTACGGCGGCCTTCCGGTGTCCTACGAGTCCCACCTCGTGCCGATGGACCACCTCGCCGAATTCCTCGGCCGCTCGGGACTGGTGGTCACCGCGCGGATGGTGCAGGAACCTGCCCACGGGGTGAAGCGGCACATCGCCACCCTGCTGGCCCACAAGCCCGTCTGACGCCCGGGCAGGAGATCATGGCCGGCGTGACCGCCCGGGACCGATGCCTTTCGGACCGACGCCCGCACCTGAAGGAGAAGACTCCATGTCGCACCCGCCCGTGCCACCCGAGCCGCATGGCCAGCCGCAGCAGCAGTCCGGGCCGTACGGGCAGCAGTATCCGCATCAACCCGGGCCGTACGGGCAGCAGTACCCGCACCAACCCGGGCCGTACGGGCAGCAGTACCCGCACCAACCCGGGCCGTACGGGCAGCAGATACCGCAGGGTGGGGGGTACGGTCCGCACAATCCGTACGCGCAGCCCTACCCGCAGCCTCCCTTGCAGCCCCCGGTACAGACTGGCCCCGGTGGCCCCGGTGGCCCGGGCGGCCCCGGTGGCAAGCGGCGGCGTCTCGTTGTCGTGCTCGGGTCCGTGGTCGCCGCCCTCCTCGTGATCGGCGCAGGCGCCGTCGCCCTGCTGAGTGGTGACCAGGGTTCCGAGCGGGCCCACGGCACAACGACCGGCGCACCCCGTTCGGCTTCCCCGAAGCCCACCGGCACCAAGGGCACGGAACTGTTCCAGGTGGCCGCACCCAAGGAGGGCGAGGACGAGTACGTGCAGACGCCCGGCGCCTGGGTCACCTCCCGCTACTTCGCGTCCGGCGAGAAGAACGCCGTCACGGGCTACGACGTGGCGACCGGCAGACGCGCGTGGACCATCCCCCTGCCCGGCGGCCTGTGCGGAGCCTCCCGCGACATCACCAGCAGCGGGCTGGTCGCCGTCGTCTTCCACGCGACGAAGGACACGCACGACAGCCTGTGCTCCCGGTTCGCGGTGATCGACGTGAACAAGGGCGCCACGGTGTGGGAGAAGCCGATCGAGGACAAGAGCATCAGCCTCGGTCTCGGCCTGAACGTCGCGGTCAGCGACTCGGTCGCGGCGGCGGGCTGGCCCAGCGGATCGGCCGGGTTCAAGACATCCAGCGGCGCCCCGCTCTGGGGCGCCCCCGCTCAGGGATGCGCCCAGGAGGAACACCTCGGCGGGCGGAAGCTGCTCACTCTCGCGTACTGCCAGACCTCCGCGGGCATGCGTTTCCGCGTCGGCGAACACGACCCGCGGACCGGAAAGGCGACCTGGACCTACCACGTTCCGAAGGTCAGGGGCGCCTGGCTCATCTCCAGCGAACCGCTCGTGCTCGGCCTGGTGCAGAGCGAGGACGGCCTCGACGCCGAGCAACTCGTGACCGTCTCCGACCAGGGAAAGGTGGAGTCCACCGTCGAACTCGGGGACGACTACGTCGCCGGCTGCGGTGATACCGGCGCCTGCGCCGCCACCGTCGTCGCGGGCAACACCGCCTACATCGCCACCGACCCGCACAGCTACACCACGGGCAACAAGATCACCGCCTTCGACCTGCGCACGGGCAAGCCCCTGCGGTCCTTCGACGCCACCGACAAGTCGACCTGGGTGCCACTGCGCGCCGACGGCAAGGCCCTCATCGCCGTCCAGACGGCCGAGCCCACGACGCCCGCCCGTGTCTTGCGCCTGGACCCGGCACCGGCCAGGTCACCAAGCTGCTGGAGATGCCCAATGAACTGGCCGTCAACAGCATGCTGCACTCGATGATCAGCAAGGACGGCGAGGACCCGGCGCGGTACGAGGACGGCCGACTCTTTCTGCATGACGCCGGCGGCTACCAGGCGGCCGTCAACCCGATGACGCTGGCCTATTCGAACCGGTGAAACCGTCCCGGTCGTCGTACATGCGCCGGTCGCGTCTCGCACCAGGTTCGGTGATCCATTCCCTCGCAATCGTGAACATCCCTGTATCGGCTGGCATATTCGATTTGCTCCGCTTTACGTTCCGCGGCGGAGGTGGTTCAGATGATCGAACCCAGCAAGCACCAGCCCGACCCTCGGGTACAGCGCGACGCGATCGACGTCAGCGACTTCGTCTACGCGGCCACGGGAGCCCGCGTCCGAAGGCTGACGATGCCGGACGGGACACACTGGTTTCCGGCGGTGGATGTCTGCAAGGAGTTGGGGTACACCACCCCTCGAAAGGCCCTGCTCGACCACGTCCCAGAGGAGCATCGAGAGATTCTCGAGACAGTGACTGGAGGTCACTGTCTCAGCATTCCCGCAGGTCGGGAGTGGCGCCGAGACTTGCGTCTCATCAACCTTCAGGGCCTCATCCTCCTCGTCAACGGCTGCACCAAGCCCACCTGCGCCCCCTTCAAACAATGGGTCGCCGAGGTGATCGAGACGGTCCAGCGGGAAGGCTCCTACGCCCTCGATGAGGCCGAGGTGCAGCCCGTCGACCCGGCCGCACCGGTCGTGTACGCGATGCCGGATCAGGTCGCGGAGGCCATCGTCCGGCTCGAGACGCACAACCTTCAACTGGACGAGGAGCTTGCGAACGCGCAGCATGCATCGCTCGCGCTGCAGAAGGAAACGGTGACCCTGCACAAGGAAACGGTGACCCTGCAAAGGGAGGTGCTGGCCACGCAGAAGGCCACGCTCGCCGTACAGCAGGCCATGGTCCGGGCGATGGAACGCATCGCGGACCGTCTCGACGCGCTCGTCCTCGAACGCCGGGCGCCGGGCGGACGCCTCACGGTACTGCCCACCACGGAGTCCCTGCTGGCCGACTGGCGGCACCGGCTGTCCGTGACGGAGGACGTGTGGACAGTGGCCGTGGTGATCGCCCCGGTCCTCGTGGAAGAGGGTGAACTCCGCGAGCCGCTCGCAACGATCGCGGCCCGTACGGGGCTTCCGGTGCGCCGCGTCAACGAATGCCTCCGCCTGCTGCAGAAGCACGCTTGCATCCGCTCACAGGGCGGTACGGAGGACGGGGCGCCGGTGTACGTCCTGAACCAGGCCTGACAGGTCTGAGAGAGAAGGACGGCTGAGGGAAGGACGGCGGGAGAAGGACGGAGGGGGCGGTCGCAAACCAAAGTTGCGGCCGACCCCTCCGAGCCCCCGAGATTACCCTGTGACGCGCATCACGCCCAACTGATCAACCTCTTCGGCTGTTCCAGAATCGCCGCCACGTCCGCCAGCACCTTCGACCCCAGCTCCCCGTCCACCAGACGGTGGTCGAAGGAGAGGGCCAGCGTGGTGACCTGACGGGGCTTCACCTTTCCCTTGTGGACCCACGGCTGAAGCTTGATCGCGCCGACCGCGAGGATCGCGGACTCGCCGGGGTTGAGAATCGGCGTGCCCGTGTCGACGCCGAAGACGCCGACGTTGGTGATCGTCACCGTGCCGCCCTGCATCGCGGCGGGCGATGTCCTGCCCTCACGTGCCGTCGAGACCAGCTCGCCGAGGGCTTCCGCCAGTTGCGGGAGCGTCTTGGCCTGCGCGTCCTTGATGTTCGGCACGATCAGGCCACGCGGGGTGGCCGCCGCGATACCGAGGTTCACGTAGTGCTTGACCACGATCTCCTGGGCCGCCTCGTCCCAGGACGCGTTGACGTCCGGGTTGCGTTTGATCGCGACCAGCAGGGCCCTGGCGACCAGCAGCAGCGGGTTGACCCGCAGGCCCTGGAGCTCCTTGTCCTGCTTGAGCTCCTCGACCAGCTTCATCGTCCGGGTCACGTCGACCGTCACGAACTCCGTGACATGCGGCGCCGTGAAGGCCGAGCCGACCATCGCCGCGGCCGTCGCCTTGCGGACGCCCTTGACCGGGATGCGGGTCTCACGGGCGGTGTCGTACGTCGGCGCCGGAGCCGGTGTCCGAACACTGGTGGGCGTCTCGACAACCGGCTCGGGAGTGGGCGCCGGCGCCACCGCCGCGTGCACGTCCTCCCGGGTGATCACGCCGTCCGGGCCGGACGGGACGATCGTCGCCAGGTCGACGCCCAGGTCCTTGGCGAGCTTGCGCACCGGCGGCTTGGCCAGCGGACGCGGCTTCACGGCGGCGGCAGTGCCGTGGCCGTTCAGCTCCGCGTGGTGCGCCGCCGGCGCCTCCTGGACCTGGACCTCCGGGCCCTTGCGGGGGCGGCGCTTGGTGGAGGACGTCGCCACGCCGTAACCGACGAGCACCGGCTGACGGCCGGAGCCCGCCGAGCTCTTCTCCTCGGTCTTCCCGGCTGAGGACTTCTGCTCGGCGGGCTTCTGCTCCGCGGAGGCCGGAGTCTCCACCGAGGCGGAAGCCGCAGCCGGGGCCGGGGCCGACGCCGCCGAGCCCGACGCCCCGGCCGGAGCCGCGCCGCCCGCGACGTCGACCGCGATGATCGCCGTGCCCACGTCCACCGTGCTGCCCTCGGCGAAGCGGAGTTCCCGCACGACCCCGTCGTAGGGGATCGGCAGTTCCACGGCCGCCTTCGCGGTCTCGACCTCGCAGACCACCTGACCGTCCGTCACCGTGTCGCCGGGCTGGACGTACCACTTGAGGATCTCTGCCTCGGTGAGCCCTTCGCCCACGTCCGGCATCTTGAACTCGCGTACGGACGCTTCCGTCATCGTCGTCACGACCCTCTCCTCAGTACGCCAGGGCACGGTCGACGGCGTCGAGCACCCGGTCCAGACCCGGCAGGTACTCCTCCTCCAGACGCGCCGGCGGATACGGGGCGTGGTAGCCGCCGACCCTCAGCACCGGGGCCTCCAGGTGGTAGAAGCAGCGCTCCGTGATCCGGGCGGCGATCTCCGCGCCCGAGCCGAAGAACACCGGCGCCTCATGGACCACCACCAGGCGGCGGGTCTTCTCCACCGACGTCTGGATCGAGTCGAAGTCCAGCGGCGACACCGAGCGCAGGTCCAGGACCTCCAGGGACTTGCCCTCCTCGGCGGCGGCGTCGGCCACCTCCTGGCAGAGCTTCACCATCGGGCCGTAGGCGACGAGGGTCAGGTCAGTGCCCTGGCGGACCACCCGCGCCTTGTGCAGAGGTCCGGGGATCGCCTCGGCGTTGACCTCGCCCTTGTCCCAGTAGCGCCGCTTCGGCTCGAAGAAGATCACCGGGTCGTCGCTCTGGATGGCCTGCTGCATCATCCAGTACGCGTCGGACGCGTTCGAGGGGGAGACCACCTTCAAGCCCGACACATGCGCGAAGAGCGCCTCAGGGGACTCCGAGTGGTGCTCCACCGCGCCGATGCCGCCGCCGTACGGGATACGGACGACGACCGGGAGCTTGACCTTGCCGAGGGAGCGGGCGTGCATCTTCGCGAGCTGCGTGACGATCTGGTCGTACGCCGGGAAGACGAAGCCGTCGAACTGGATCTCCACGACCGGGCGGTAGCCGCGCAGGGCGAGGCCGATCGCGGTGCCGACGATGCCGGACTCGGCGAGGGGGGTGTCGATGACGCGGCTCTCGCCGAAGTCCTTCTGCAGGCCGTCCGTCACCCGGAAGACGCCGCCGAGCTTGCCGACGTCCTCGCCCATGACGAGGACCTTGGGGTCGGCCTCCAGGGCCGCGCGCAGCGACTCGTTGATCGCCTTGGCGATCGCCATGCTCTTCGCGGTCGCCGCTGTGGACGTCACGGTTGTGGCCATCTCAGTTTCCCCCCTCGGTGTCCGCGAACGACGCCTGGTAGGCGGCGAACTGCGCTCGCTCCTCGTCGACGAGCGCGTGCCCGTCCGCGTACACGTTCTCGAAGATGGCGAAGTGGTCCGGGTCCGGCATGGCGCGGACCGCTTCGCGCACTCGCCTGCCCAACGCCTCGCTCTCCGCCTCCAGTTCCGCGAAGAATCCCTCGTCCGTGTGGTTTGAGGCCTCCAGGTAGCGGCGAAGGCGCAGGATCGGGTCCTTCGCCTCCCAGGCCTCACGCTCCTCGTCGGCCCGGTACTTGGTCGGGTCGTCGGAGGTGGTGTGGGCGCCCATGCGGTAGGTGAAGGCCTCGACCAGGGTCGGCCCCTCGCCGCTGCGGGCGCGCTCCAGCGCCCACTTGGTGACCGCGAGACAGGCCAGTACGTCATTGCCGTCGACGCGGACGCCCGGGAAGCCGTAGCCCTGCGCGCGCTGGTAGAGCGGAACACGGGTCTGCTTCTCGGTGGGCTCGGAGATCGCCCACTGGTTGTTCTGGCAGAAGAACACCACGGGGGCGTTGTAGACCGAGGAGAAGGTGAAGGACTCGGCGACGTCGCCCTGGCTGGAGGCACCGTCGCCGAAGTAGGCGATGACCGCGGAGTCCGCGCCGTCCTTGGCGACGCCCATCGCGTAGCCCGTGGCGTGCAGCGTCTGGGAGCCGATGACGATGGTGTAGAGGTGGAAGTTGTTGCTGTTGGGGTCCCAGCCGCCGTTGTTCACGCCACGGAACATGCCGAGGAGGTTGGTCGGGTCGACGCCCCGGCACCAGGCGACGCCGTGCTCGCGGTAGGTCGGGAAGACGTAGTCGTCCTCCCGGGTGGCGCGGCCTGAGCCGATCTGGGCGGCCTCCTGGCCGAGCAGGGAGGCCCACAGGCCGAGCTCGCCCTGGCGCTGAAGCGAGGTTGCCTCGGCGTCGAAGCGACGGGTGAGCACCATGTCGCGGTACAGGCCGCGGAGGTCTTCGGGGGTGATGCCGGCGACGTACTTGTCGTAGTCGGCGTTCTTGACGCGCTTGCCCTCGGGCGTCAGCAGCTGGACGAGCCCGGGCTCGCCACTTGGCGAATTCTTTGCGGTCGCCGAGGGCTTCTTGGCGGTCGTTCGTTTGCCGGCCGTGCTCTTAGTACCGGTCGTACCGGTCGTACCCGCGCTGCGTCGCGGTGTGCGCGCGGCAGTGCTCTCCACGGTCACGTGTGCTCCTCCGTCGGTCCGGCTACCCGGGTTCGCCGGGCGCCAGTGCGGCTCGCCCGCTGCCTCACGAGCGCACGGGGTGGGTGCGGCTCGTTCGGAACGGGCGTGACAGGTTGCCCCGGCGAGCGCCCTGCACCAAGGCACGTTACCCAGTGCTCCACAATTCTGTGAAACCCCTCCTGACCTGCGTTTTTGCTTGGATTTCCAAGTAAAAATCGCAAAACCGGGAACAGTTCCTGGTCACAGCCTTGCAGGGGGCCGGAACAACGGCACGTTATCCCGGTGACCCAGCTCACGGGAAGAGTCACCGAGGGCGGGTCCACAAGCCCTGCGCGAAACCCACCGCTTGCGCGAATCAGGGAGAACCGCATATTTCCCCCTGGTCGGCCTACAGCCATATGGTGACCCGCCGGGTCGCGCACGAACACCTGCCCGACGTGGCGACATGGGGTCGTCGAACAGACAGTCGGCGAGCTCGGCGCGGCGGCCGACGCGACGGCACGGATCCGGCCATCCGGGGGATCGGCCGCGGGGGCCGTGAGGGGCGGTACCGCCAACAGGTCAGGTCGGCGCGAGGTCGGCGCCGGGGCCCGAGGCCCTTACTTCCAAGGAAGAAGGCACTTCGAGCTCATCCTGTGACCGAAAGCGACTGTCTGTGACAACGCCCAGCTCAGGGGCCCCGTGAGTGCCCTAGCATCGGGCAGCGTGCCGCGCTCTTGTGTACCACCCCCCACGCCCTACGAGCCCCCGTTGGGCGCCCTCCTCCGCCAGTACGCCGCCGGGTCCGCCCTCACCTGCGAGCCCGTCGTCCAGGGGCTGCTCAACGGCGGCTACCGCCTGCGCACGACCCGCGGCCGCTACTTCCTCAAGCACCACTTCGACCCCGAGACCGCCGCCCCGGACGCGATCGCCCGCCAGCACCGGGCCACCCAACGTCTCGCCGACCTGGGCGTCCCGGTGGCGCCCCCGCTCACCGGTCGCGACGGTCGCACCTTCGCGATCGTCGGCGGCCACGCCTATGCCCTCCACCCCTGGATCGACGGTTGCCACCGACACGGCGGTCAGCTCACCACCGCGCAGTGTGCGCGGCTCGGGTCTCTGCTCGGGACGGTGCACGCGAGTCTGGAGCACGTGATGCCGACGCAGACACCGACACAGACACGCGCCCGCACGACGGGGTGGACGCCGGTCCAGAGCCCGGGTACGCGTGCGTACGGCCGCTTCCCCCCGGCCCCCGCGGCACGCGTCCCGGGCCCCCGCCCGTCCACCGGACCGCCGAACCACGGCAACGACAGGCGTGCCTCCCGTGCGACGGCGTACCGCGGCGACCCACGTCTGTCGGCGCCGTCCCCGGGGGCCCAGGGCGCTCCCGTACCGCCCGCGCCGATCCTCCCGGCCGCCGGGCCACCCACGTCGTCCCCGTACGTCTCCGGACCGTCCGCCCCCGGCCCTCGCCCGCTGAGCGCCGACCCCGCCGACACCTTCACCCTCATCGACGAGCTGCTCGGCCGCGTGCACCGGCACCGGCCCGCCGACTCCTTCGACGAACTGGCCCGCTACCGGCTCCTGGAGCGGCGGGCGCTGCTGGAGCGGCACGCCGACCGGCGTCCTCCGCGCGGCGCCTCGGTGGGCTGGGTGCACGGGGACTTCCACCCCTTCAACCTGCTCTACAAGGGGGACGCCCCGGCGGCGATCGTCGACTGGGACCGCCTCGGCGTGAAACCCCGCGCGGAGGAGGCCGTACGGGCCGCCGCGATCTTCTTCGTGCTGCCCGTCGGCGCTCTCGACCTGCCGAAGGTACGGGCCTACGCACGCGCGTACCGGCGTACGGCCGGCGCCACGCCCTCCCAGCTCGCGGCCGCCGTGCATCGCGTGTGGTGGGAGCGGCTGAACGACTTCTGGATGCTGCGCTGGCACTACGAGCGCGGCGACACCCGCGCGGACCCCCAGTTCCCGGCGGCCTCGGCGCTCGCGGTGTGGTGGACCGGGCAGTACGACGCGGTGTGCGACGCGTTCACGGACTGAGCAAGGCGACGCGGTCACGGACCGAGGACAGACGCGGTCACGTACCGGGGACAACAGCACGCGCGCGTGGAGCCCGTTTCCGGGTCGCACGCGCGCGTGATGTGTCCAGTCGGGTGCCGCGGGTCGGGCGGTCAGGTCCCGCCGTCGCCACCCTCCGTGCCGCCCAGGGCGCCAGAAACGGTGCCGCCGCTCGGATCCGGCGGATCGGCCGTCGGTTCGTCCGTGGGCTCCGCGGTCGTCGGATTCCCGGTCGGGCCCGCGGTCGTCGGGTTGTCCGTCGGATCGGCGGTCGGGTCCTGGGTCTGCGGCTGTGTCGGGGTGTAGGACGGCGTGTACGACGGCGTGTAGTCCGGACCGGAGCCGGTGCCCGTGCCTCCGCCCGTGCCGTCGTCCGTGTTCGTGTCGGTGGGCTCTTCGCTCGTGTCTTCGCTCGGTGTCTCTTCGGCCGTCTTCTTGTCGGTGGTCTTCGACGTGGTCGGCGACGTACTGGTGCTGGGTTCCTGGCTCTCCCCGTTGCCGTTCTGGAGCGCCAGCGCCACACCCGCCGCGATGGCGATCACCGCGAGGACGGCGAGGATCCACAGCTTGCCGCGGCCGCCGCCCCGGTTGCCGTTCCCCTCGAAGCCGCCGTCGTCCCTGCTGCCGTAGCCGGAGGGCAGGATCTGCTGCGGGATCTGCGCGGTGCCGGAGGCGTCACCGGGGTGCGGCATCACGGAGGTGCCGGCGAGGCCTGCCGCCGGGGTGCTCCGGCCGTCGTGCACGGCGACGTGACCGGTGTTCCAGGTACCGGTGTGGCCGCCCTGCTCGTACAGCATCTGCAGGCCGTACTGGACCAGGCCGCGCATCTCCTCGGCCGTCTGGAAACGGTCGTCGGGCTCCTTGGCGAGGGAGCGCATGACAAGACCGTCGAGCTCGGGCGGGACGGCGTCGGAGACCTCCGACGGGGGCTTCGGAATGTCCTGGACGTGCTGGTAGACGACCGACAGCGGGGTCTCGCCGGTGAACGGCGGCCGCAGCGCGAGGAGTTCGTAGAGGAGGCAGCCCGTCGCGTAGAGGTCGGAGCGGTGGTCGACGGCCTTGCCGAGCGCCTGCTCCGGGGAGAGGTACTGCGGGGTGCCCATGACCATGCCGGTCTGGGTCATCGTCGTGGACGCGCCGTGCAGCGCGCGGGCGATGCCGAAGTCCATCACCTTCACGGCGCCGTTGTGGGTGATGATCACGTTGGCCGGCTTGATGTCGCGGTGCACGATGCCGTGCTGGTGCGAATACGCGAGCGCCTCCAGGACACCCGAGACGATGATCAGGGCCTGCTCGGGCCCGGGCGCCTCGGCGTTCAGGAGCAGATCGCGGATCGTGCGCCCCTCGACGATCTCCATCACGATGTACGGCACTGACTGGCCGCCGACGAAGTCCTCGCCGGAGTCGTACACGGCGACGATCGCGTGGTGGTTGAGGCCCGCGACGGACTGGGCCTCGCGCGTGAAACGCGCCTTGGAGGTCGGGTCCTCGGCGAGGTCGGCACGCAGCAGCTTGACCGCCACGGTGCGTCCGAGACGTACGTCCTCGGCCGCGAACACCTCGGCCATGCCGCCCCGGCCGAGTCTGCGGGTCAGCCGATATCGGCCGTCCCCGACCAGTCCGCCGTTCCCCCACATTTCCGGCGCGTCTGACATCCCGCCGCCAGTCGCCTCGGGGTCGGACGGGCCCTGAGCGCGCTGCTGCTGTGCCATCAGTCCTCGCCGTCGTTTCTGCCCGCGGTGCGCGCGGTGTTGTTACGGGTCTCCGTCGGCCACGCTACAGCCTCCGCGCAAGCCGCCGATCCGGGAAGACCCCGGGAACCGGCCCGACGCGGACCGGCCATCAAACCGTTATCAAGTGCCGACGTGCAAATTGTGTGTACCGGCCGTACGCCAGCTGTAACGCTTGCGCGACCTTTCTCTCTCGTACGGTCACGGAACGGGCACCGCGCTTGACGTGTCCGTGCCCTCCGGCAGACTTGGCCGTAAATGCACTTTGGATCAACGGCACGCATCGGCGCATGAGGGCCTACGGGGGACGCAGAGAGATGAGCCAGGACGGCGCTCAGGGCCGGTACGCGGGGCGTGCGATCGCCGGCGGCCGCTATCAGCTGCGCGACTTGCTCGGTGAGGGCGGCATGGCCTCGGTGCACCTCGCGTACGACTCCGTGCTCGACCGGCAGGTCGCGATCAAGACACTTCACACCGAGCTCGGTCGCGAGCAGGCCTTCCGTGAGCGCTTCCGCCGCGAGGCCCAGGCCGTGGCCAAGCTCACGCACACCAACATCGTCTCCGTCTTCGACACCGGTGAGGACGCTGTATCCGACAGCGGCTCCGCCGCGGGGTCCGGCACGCCGATGCCGTACATCGTCATGGAGTACGTCGAGGGACTGCCGCTCGGTTCGGTGCTGAACACGGACGTGCGGCAGTACGGCGCGATGCCCGCCGACAAGGCGCTGAAGATCACCGCGGATGTGCTGGCGGCGCTGGAGATCAGTCACGAGATGGGCCTGGTCCACCGGGACATCAAGCCGGGCAACGTGATGATGACCAAACGCGGGGTCGTCAAGGTGATGGACTTCGGCATCGCGCGCGCCATGCAGTCCGGCGTCACCTCCATGACCCAGACCGGCATGGTCGTCGGCACCCCGCAGTACCTCTCCCCGGAGCAGGCGCTGGGACGCGGCGTCGACGCCCGCTCCGACCTCTACTCCGTCGGCATCATGCTGTTCCAGCTGGTCACCGGGCGGCTGCCGTTCGACGCGGACTCGCCGCTTGCGATCGCGTACGCGCACGTCCAGGAGGAGCCGGTGGCTCCTTCGTCGATCAACCGCGCCCTGCCCCCAGCGGTGGACGCGCTGGTCGCCCGCGCGCTGAAGAAGAATCCCAACGAGCGTTTCCCGAGCGCTGAGGCCATGCGCGACGAGTGCCTGCGCGTGGCCGCGTCCTTCCAGCCCGCCGCGCCGAGCATCGTGCCGGGCACGCCGACGCAGAGCGGCGCGGGCGTCGGTTCCGCGGTGTTCCCGCCGGTCGACCAGACGCCGCCGCACCAGGGCAACGTACAGACGCCGTACCAGCCGACGCCGAATCCCTACGGCGCCCCGGCCCCGTCGGCGCACTCCCCGGCGTACGGCTATCCGCATCAGCACGGTTACCAGACGCCGGGCCCGGCCGGGTACGCCCCGCAGCAGGGCCCGTCGACGCCACCGCCGTACAACCTCACGCCGCAGACGGCGGTCGGCTCCCCGGGTGGCGGCGGCAAGGGCAACAAGCCGGTGATCATCGGTTCGATCGTCGTCTCGCTGGTCGCCGTCGGGGGACTGATCGCGGCGCTGATGATGAACAGTGGCGGCAGTGAGGACGCGGGTGGGGACACCAGCGCCAGCCCGTCCGCCTCGGCGACCAAGGCGGCGGGCTACCGCGGGCCGGACACGACGAAGACGATCGAGACGACCGAGTGCAGCGAACCGGAGGAGTCGTACAACGACCCCAAGCAGGTGCGGATGCCGAACTTCCAGTACAAGAACTGGGACTCGGTTCTGGCATGCCTGAAGGCGGCGGGCTGGAACTACACCACGAACGAGGTGGACGAGAACACCTTCGGTGACGGCGCCGTCATGAAGCAGTTCCCCGAGAAGGGGACCGACTTCGATCCGAAGAAGCCGCCGAAGATGCAGTTCGACGTGTCCACCGGCAACCCCTCCTGATCGCGGGGACGCAAGGGGGCGGAGGCAGCCGCGGACAGGTAGGGACAGGCAGGGGCAGGCCGAAGATCAAGGGCCCGGCAGCACTGGCTGCCGGGCCCACTTCATAGGTACGAGCGAAGTTGGTTACGGGTACGGCCGATTTACGGGTACGGCCGCTTACCGGTCAGCCGCTTATCGGTTCAGCCGTTTACAGGTACGGCCCGCCCGAGCGGCCGCCCGCGCGCGGGTCGTCGGTGTCCTCGTGGCCGCCGACGCCCGGCGGGAGGGCCCGGCGCATCTGCTCCAGCTGGGCGCGGGCCGCCATCTGCTGGGCGAACAGGGTGGTCTGGATCCCGTGGAAGAGTCCTTCCAACCACCCGACCAACTGCGCCTGCGCGATCCGCAGTTCCGCGTCGCTCGGGGTCGAGTCGTCCGTGAAGGGCAGGGAGATCCGCTCCAACTCCTCGACGAGCTCCGGAGCCAGACCGTCTTCCAGTTCCTTGACCGAGCTGGCGTGGATCTCCTTGAGCCGCGCCCGGCTCGCCTCGTCCAGAGGTGCCGCGCGGACCTCTTCCAGCAGCTGTTTGATCATGCTTCCGATCCGCATGACCTTCGCCGGCTGCTCCACCATCTCCGTCACCGGCACCTCGCGGGAGTCCTCGTCGCCTCCGCCGCCGAGAGCCATTCCGTCCTGACCCAGGACCAGGATCTGAGGGTTCTCCGGCGACCGTTCGTTCCTCGGCATCTCCATGCCGCCATTGTCTCGCACCGCTCCATCTCATCAGCGTGGTGCCCCCGAAAAGGACTGATCCACCTTCTCCGGCCGTTGTCGTCCCCTTGGTCCAACCCAGAATGCCCGCTCAGTCACCAAAAGTCATGATTGTTCCGTGACTTCATGGGTGCGGGCGACGGTACTGCTCATTGCCGTGGGGACGGGCACCCCCATCGCTCCCCCGGTCCCCTCACCGTTCGCCTCCCCCTCAGGCTCCGCCTCCGCCTCGCCCTCCGGTTCCGCCCCCGCCTCGTCCTCCGCCGCTGCCTCCGTCCACCCGTCGGGCTCCGTTCCCGCACACGGGCCGCCGCGTGGCACCGCCTCGGCCTCCGTCGTTCCGTCTCCCTCCCCAGCCGCGCCCTCGCTGGCGGGGAGCAGGGCGGGCGAGGGGCGGGAGCGGCCGGGGCGGCGGGAGCCGGTGGACTCGGAGCCGGCGGAACCGGCCGCGGTGGAACCAGACGCAGAGGAAACGGACGCGGAGGAACCAGACGCGGAGGAATCGGACCCGGCACGGGAGGACGGTGAGGTCCAGGACGCCGAGGAGGGCGTGGACGGCGACCTCGACGGCCAGGCGGACGGTGGGGTAACCGCCGTACCGCAGGCTTCTCGGGAGCCCACCCGCGTGCCGTCCGTGGAGCCGACGCGGGGCGTGGGCCGGGCCGATGGGCGTCCCGCCGAGCCCCGACTGCGGTTCCTGCCCCTGGGCGGTGGGCTGATCCTCGTCGGGCTCGGCCTGGGACTCGCGTTCATCGCGCTCCGGGTCCGGCGGGGGACCTAGGTGTATTGATCACGAGCGTTGTTAACGCTGGCCGGGCTTGATCATGGCGAAGGCCTCCGTGTGTGGTGGAGGTGTCGAATCTTCACCGCA
>NZ_JBEXRA010000056.1:0-55090 GCF_040612855.1 Streptomyces sp. NPDC006332 | reverse complement strand
CAAGCTGTCGCTCGGTGCCGACGGGCCGCCCGGCTCGTACGAGGACTTCGACCGCGCGGATGTCTTCCTCGTCATCGGTTCGAACATGGCCGACTCCCCCCCCGCACGTGCCAGACCGTGCCAGATCATGCACGGCAGAGAATCGGCAAACCGCGCGGCAAGCGTCGATGCAGCTCCTCTCAAGTCGGCGCGGCTGCAGCTTCTAGATCACCTGAGCTTCCCAAACTGAGGTGCTCTGTACGGCCTTCGCCCTGGTGTCTCTAGCCCCACTGGGCGAGGGACATCGTTCAGCGTGGCGTTGCGTGGCACCAGCCCACTCTTCCTGGCGGTCTGTCAGAGGCTGGCCGCCGCTACCGCTCAGGCCGCGTCTCACAAGAGCCCGCATATGCAACCAGCGCAGAGGGTAGGTTCGCCTGTCAGTGCACATCAACAACTTGAAGCACAGTGGCGAACGACCTGCTGCATGGGGGAAGTGTTGGCGCAGAGGACTGGCGGCGGCACAGGCCGACAACTTACTGCGACTGAGCAAGAATCCCTGCTCAAGATCCGCGAAGGCATACGTAAGAACGAACGGCTTCTCGCCCGACGCGTACTGGAACGACGCATTGATCGTGCGGCGCTGCTGATCATAGTGCTCGCGCTCATGACGGGTGTCGTCGTCACGGTGACGGCCTGGGAACTTCCTGCCGTCTACGCCAAGGTCGACATCATCTGCGGCGTCTTGATCATCATTTCAATCGTGGCTGCTTTCGCCGCTGCGCCCCCCTTGTCGGTGCCCGACAGGGAATCTCTAGAGCATTCACTCGAAACGAATCGTGCCGCCTTACGGGCCTTCAATTCTCGCCTCCAGCCCCCGCTGGCGGAACGGCGCGGTCTCTACCGCGAAGACGTCGCTGACGTCATCGAGAAGTTCCAGCAAGAGAGCCGAGGGTACCGACGGATCCATAACTCCTTACAGTCTTTGATTATGGTCGGCTCCCTCTCGGCCTCGACAGTGTCGGCGCTGGACTCGACCTCGCTGAACTGGCAACAGATCACAGCCATCACCTTCAGCTTCTCCGTAGCCGTCGCGGCGGCGTTCACCGGATACTTTAAGTTCCGCGAACGAAGCTTCTTTCTGCAACAAACTGCAGATGCCATCGAGGAAGAGCTAAACGGGCTATCTCTCCAAATCGGAGAGTACAGCCATGACACCGAGGAAGAGGCCCTCGCCCGTTTCACTGCACGAGTCGAACACCTACGTAACGAGCAGCGTCGCCGGCAACAACAGTTGGACCAGCCAGCGGAGCAGCATCCTGCCCAACCTCCGGTATGACCATGACCCGTTGACCCCCACACCCTGATCATGAGCGGTGCGGGGAACGCGATCGCACCACAAGCACGCCAGATCGGGCGGGGAACAGCGGGGAATCACGGCGACAACAACGGAGTTCGTCCCACCATGGCAACAAAGTTGATCACTCCTGCGGCGAGGCCGGCCGTTGTCATGTGCGATGACCACATCCAGGTGCGGGCTAGCTCGCGATCTTTACCGGCACGGAAAGATGACCCGACCGACCGTGGGCGTGGATGCCAGGAGGATGTGTCGACCTTGTCCTCGTGGTCCTGACTGCACGCCATCCAACTCCCTGTACCAGTGGGGCTAGGTCCGGCACCGCAGAGCCAGCCCGTATACCAAGACACTCCACCAGCGGTTGTCCCGGCAGATCCGCCACGCGGTGCGCTCGGCCATGCCGGCCCCGGCACCACGTGCTTCATCGGCCAGGAACCGGTAGCCGAACTCCGGGTCGTCGCGGTGGGCGTCGAACAGCGCGTTCGCGCGATATGCCTCCTCCAGCACGGCGTCGGCAACCGGCTTGCCCAGCCAGCGGTAGTAGGGCTGTCTGGCGAGCTTGAGCACCCGGCACGTCACCGTGAGGGGCACCCCGTCCACGGCCAGCTCTTTCACGAGCTGGGAGATCCATTTCCCGGCAGATGCGCCTGCGACAGATAGGCCGCGGCCCGGCGCAGGACCTCGTTCTCCTGCTCCAGCAGCTTGCCGACGCGCTTCCCGCAGTTCCGCGCTCTCCTGGCTGGTCACCCCGGGCTTGGACCCGTCATCGATATCCGCCCGGCGCATCCATTTCCACAACGTCATCGGGTGGACCTGGAAGTCGGTGGCCACCTGCTCCACCGTCACACCCGGGCCGCGGTTCCTCGCGACTCGCACGACATCTTGGCGGAACTCTTCCGGATAGGGCTTGGGCACAGCGACATCCTTCCCACCTGCCCCACAGGGCAAGCCAGTTCAGATGTCACCCGATCGTGCAGCAGACCCGGATGAGTGGTGGCGATTTTTGGTTCAGCGGCGCGAGATCCTGGAAGTAGACCTTACGAGAGTCGCGAAGGATCCCGCGCTGCTAACTTCGTTGGAGCACGTCCTAGCTGCTCTCCGCTACCCGTACATGCACGACTAGGCGCCAGGAACAGTGCGCTTGCGCGATGTCCTTCGAATGCTTAGCACCGCTAAGGCCGGAGCCAACTCGTCGTCACCTGTCGGTACCTTAACCAGGCTTCAGAGCGTTGGCGTGTCTCCTAGCCAGCGAAATCGCAGCTCTCGGAGAGCTACGAATCAGAAGGCTCTGACATCCACAGCTGACATCAACGACGCCGGACAGGGCGTACACCAGCGTCTCTGTCCTGCCGTCGGACCAGTCCCCGACGGCAGCTGGAGCGGAACTGGACCGAACACCTAAAGCGGGTGTCGCAGGCTGCTCGGCGCGGACCGCCGCAGCTTCCCTGTCTGGCGGTCCTTATCGGCCCAACAGGCTTTGTGCCAGTGCCGTCGCTCGTCAATGCCCCCGTCCTCCAGCCAGACCACCACGTGCGGCACCCCGGGCGCGATCTCGTGGTCGCACCCGGGGCAGCGGTAGGCCTTGCCACTAGCGCCAGCCACCAAACGAACGACCCAATCCTCGCCCTGCCACACCTCTCTGTGTTGGAACGCAGAGAAGGACGCCGGCCTCCCGGGCCTTCCACCGCCTTCGCCGCGGTTGTCGCCGGTCTCCGCGGGGGAGCGGACGACACGGACCGCTGTGGATGTTGTGCTGGTCGATTCCTCTTCGTCTTCCTGGTGGGCACGCTGCAGGATGGCACGAGCTTCCTCGGCACTGCGCCGGCTGTCGGCCAGGAGAGCGTCCAATTCGCTGGCGGACAGCCGCTCAGCCAGTTGCCGTTCCAGTTCTGCACTGTGCGCCAAGAGGTTCCGCATGGTGCGCGCCCACTCTTCGACAGTGGGAGGCGGCCCAGGGATGGCATCCTTGACGGCCTCGCGGACGCTGTCCAGAGCGCGGTCCCGGTCGGCTTCCTCCGGCAGTAGCTGCGTCAGCGCATAGGCCACCGGGACCACGAGCGCGGGACGTCTTTCCGGAGCTTGGAGCACGCGGTGAACCGTCGTTGTGGACAGGCCGCCCGCCAGGGCTGCGATGCGGCGAACGCTTGGCTGACCTGCCGCTTCTCGCAGTCTTTCAAGGGTCGTCCGCAGCCCTGCGGCGGCGGAGGCCTGCTCGCCAGTTGTGGACTCGGGCCGGTGCCGTTCGCCTAGGGCGCGGCGCCACAAATGCGCGAGCTGTCGCTGTTCGTCGGGATCGACTTCGAGAACTCGGAACAGGCTGTTCAGGAAGTCTTCCGCAGGAAGACGGGCTCCGCCAAGGAACCGGGAGAGTGATGACACGCTGGTGTTGGTGAGCTCGGCCAGATCGGCGTAGGTCAGCCCCGAGTCGTTGCACAGGCTGCGCAAGCGCAGAACGAGTTCTCGGTTGGCGGGCGGGACGGTGGTGGGCACCGGGTTCATGCGCCGTGGGGACATCAAGCTCTCACCTCCATTGTTTCCCTTCTGTTCCATTGTTGCGTAACCTATGGAACACCATCGGGAGCTTTGGGCGTCCACTGGCGCTTCTTGGCGTTCCCGAGAGCTTCACCGACCCGTAGCCCTGGGGGGGCAGTGCTGTGTCCAGTCTCGCACCCGCGCTGTTGGGGATCTTCACCCTCGTCGCGCTCATGATCAGTCTTTTGGGTTTTCAGCTCGCTGTGAGCGACGGTGCCCCTACCAGGCTGGCACTGCTGCCCGCGGGTAGCGGGTTCGTAGGCACCCTGGTCAACGTGGCCGCTGTGGCCGCCGCGCTAGGACTTCCGGACGGTGCGCCGGATGTCGCCCGGATCGGCTGGGTCGTCTTCGGGGAGGTCTGTGCGATCGCGGCCGCGGTAGGCGCATACTGTGCGACGGGCGGAACAAACCCCGGCACAGGCACGGCGTACATGGGCAAAGCCAAGCGGTGGTACACCTCGAGCGGCGCATTCACCGCTATGACGACGCTGGTTGGCTTGGCGGCGCACTTCCTCGGATGACGTGCCCATCGTGCGTCCATCGGGCAGGCGGTACCGCACCCGCTGGTCGGACGCCCCCGTAGTGATTATGCGGCGGACCGGCAAGGCGCCCAGGTAGTCGACGACATCCTGCATGGCGGCCAGTGAGGCGCCTCCGTCTTCCAGCGAGACGAGCATTGGGACGACGACGGAGCGACCGTGTCGTTCGATGATGCGGAGCACGCGCTCGACCTGGCCGCGGTCGGGGATCACGATGTTGGCGGAGACCTTCACGCCGTGCGCCGTCGCGGCGTCGATCGTCGCGTCGAGGGCGGCCAGCTTGCGCTCGGCGAGCTTGGGCGAGGCAAGACGCGGCGCCTGCACGGCAGCGAGCTCGGCCGGGGTGGTGCCGAACACGGACAGGTTGATGCGGTCGAGTCCGGCGGCTGCGGCCGCGGGCAGGACCGCGGCGCCGTTTTCGCCGTTCGAGGTGAGTCCGACCGTGAGGCCGACGCGCCGGGCGATGGTGATCAGGCCGGGCAGGTCGGGGTGCAGCTTCGGCTCGCCGCCGGTGAAGTGCACTTCATTCGTGGGGAGGCTGCCGCGGACGGCGGCGAGGGCCAGGGCGAAGTCGGCGTCGGCAGCGATCCGGGCGGGCAGGAAGTCGGCGCCGTTGGTGCGGAGGTAGATGGAGACGCGTCCGGTGCGGCCCGGTGCGGCGACGGGCGTTCCCTCGTTGTGGCAGAAATTGCAGGCGAGGCCGCACGCGTCGATGATTTTCACGCGCCGGGTGCGGTCCGGTTTCACTTCCACAGGCACGTCGGTCAGGTCGTGCATGGTTCCCCCTTCTCCGGGCCGGCCGGGGCGCGGTGCCCCAGCCGTAGTAGCAGGCGCGCGCCTGCTAGAAGCGCAGGTCGGCGATGGAGGTCAGGTCGATTCCGTACAGGCTGTAGACCTTCACCGTGTTGATCGATGTGAGGTGGTCGTGGTCGATGCCCAGCGCGGTGGCGGCGGTCCACACCTGCGTTTCGTCGTCGGCCTCGATCTCCAGGTACGGCGGGATGCGCGGCCATTCGTCGACCTCGAGGCGGACGGCGCCGAGGATGTACGAGGTACGCCGGGTCTCCTGATAGCTGCGCGGCGTCAGGCCGGTGAGCTGTAGCAGCGCGGCGGCTTCCTCGAAGCTGTCGACGGTTACCTCGGTCTCGTGGGTCCCGTCGACGGCGTCGGTGGTGGTCTGCTTCACGCACAGGGTGACGTCCGTTCCCGAGTCGCGTAGCCGCACCCAGCGGCCAGGGACGGCCGGGATGGTGTCGTACACGTACCGGCGCATGAGACGGGTCCCAGTGGTGCAGGTACCGCCGACGTCTGTGATGAGCGCTGCGATCTTCGCGGGGTCGATGTCGAGGACTTCGTCTCGAATTCGATGCCTGCCATGGGTCTGTCTCCGATCGCTGGGTGCTGCTGGTTCCTCAACGACCGTGCAGCGTAGGGCCGCTCCTCCCCGGCCTGCCCGATCCAGGAGCGACCTCGGCAGGGCGGGTACGGCAGTGCCGGGACCGATGGGCCGGGACCGACTCGCCGGGATTCCGTAGGGCCGGGCCCGCCGTCCGGGCATGCTCTCCCCGCACTCCTGCGCCCCCGTCGCGGACCGTAGGGTTCTGGCATGACGTCGGGAGCAGTGGTGGGTTCAGCCGCCGTACGTGTGCAGGGGCTCTGGAAGCGGTTCGGGGAGCAGGTGGCCGTTGCGGGGATCGATCTGGCGTTGCCCGCGGGGAAGTTCATCGGGCTGGTCGGGCCGAACGGGGCCGGTAAGACCACCACGCTGTCGATGGTGACGGGGCTGCTGAGGCCCGACCAGGGGGCCGTGGAGATCGTCGGGTACGACGTGTGGCGGGACCCGGTGGCGGTGAAGGCCCGGATCGGAGTGCTGCCCGAGGGGCTGCGGCTGTTCGAGCGGCTGTCGGGGCGGGAACTGCTCACCTACAACGGGCGGTTGCGCGGTCTGCCCGCGGCCGAGGTCGACAAGCGGGCCACCCAGCTCCTCGACGTCCTCGATCTCGCCGGTTCCCAGCACAAGCTCGTCGTCGACTACTCGACCGGCATGCGCAAGAAGATCGGGCTCGCGACCGCTCTCCTGCACAACCCTGAAGTGCTTTTCCTCGACGAGCCATTCGAGGGCGTCGACCCGGTGTCGGCTCAGACCATCCGAGGGGTGCTGGAGCGGTACACCGCGTCCGGCGCGACCGTCGTCTTCTCCTCCCATGTGATGGAGCTCGTCGAATCGCTGTGCGACTGGGTGGCCGTCATGGCCGCCGGTCGCATCCGCGCCCAGGGGACGCTCGCCGAGGTGCGGGGCGGCGCGCCCTCGTTGCAGCGGGCGTTCCTCGAACTGGTCGGCGCGGGCGCCCGGGTCACCGGGTCCGATCTGGACTGGCTGGGCGGCGGAGCGGCCCGGTGAGCGTCGGCAGCACCCCCGTCACCGACGTCACGGGCATCGTCGTACGGCTGAAACTGTCACTGCTGAAGAACGGACTGAAGCAGTCCGCCGGGCGGCGGGCCGCGTACATCGGGTCGGCCGTCGCGGTGCTGCTGTACTCCGTGGTGCAGCTGATCGGCCTGGTCGCGCTGCGCGGACACGCGCACGCCGGGTCGCTGGTGGTGCTGCTGGTGGCGGTTCTGGCCGGCGGCTGGGCGGTGATGCCGCTGTTCTTCCCCGGCGGCGACGAGACCCTCGACCCGACCCGGCTGGTGATGCTGCCGCTGCGGCCCCGCCCGCTGGTCCGGGCGCTGCTGGCGGCCTCACTGGTCGGGATCGGGCCGCTGTTCACGGTGAGCATGCTCGCCGGTTCCGTCGTGTCGGTCGCGCACGGCGGGGTGGCGTACGTCGTCGGCGTCGTCGGTGTGGTGCTCGCGCTGCTGGTGTGCGTGGCCCTCGCGCGGACCGTGGCCGTCGCCAACATCCGGCTGCTGACCAGCCGTAAGGGCCGCGATCTGGCGGTGCTGAGCGGACTGGTCATCGCGGTCGGGGCGCAGGTCGTGAACTTCGGCGCGCAGCGGCTGGGCTCGGGCGGGCTGGCCCAGTTGGACGGTCCGGCCGACGTGCTGAAGTGGGTGCCGCCCGCCTCGGCGATCGGGGCGGCCGACTCGGCGAGCGACGGGGCGTACGGTGTCGCCGTCCTCCAGCTGGCGTTGAGCGCCGCGGCCCTGGTGGCGCTGCTGGTCGTGTGGTCCCGGCATCTGACCCGGCTGATGACCTCGCCGGACGGCTCCACCCTCCAGGCCGCCGACTCCAAGGCCCGCGGGCACAACTCGGCCGGGCTGTCCCGGCTGCTGCCCGGCGGACGGACCGGCACCGTCATGGAGCGCAGCCTGCGCTATGTGTGGCGGGACCCGAAGACCAAGGCGGCCTGGGTGACCTCCCTCGCCATCGGTCTGATCGTGCCGGTGTTCAACGCGCTGCAGGGAACCGGCTCGATCTACTTCGCGTGCTTCGCCGCCGGGATGCTCGGCGTGCAGATGTACAACCAGTTCGGGCAGGACACGTCCGCGTTCTGGATGGTCGCGATGACGATCTCGTCGACCCGGGACGCCTACGTCGAACTGCGCGCCCGGGCGTTCGCGCTGCTGGCGATCACCCTGCCGTACGCGACCCTGGTGACCGTCCTGACGACCGCGCTCCTCGGTGACTGGCCGAGGCTGCCCGAGGTGCTCGGGCTGTCGTTCGCGCTGCTCGGGGCGATGCTGGCGACCGGCGCGTGGACGTCGGCGCGGTTCCCTTACTCCATACCGCAGGAGGGTTACAAGAACGTGGCCCCCGGGCAGTCCGGGCTGGCCTTCATGGCCGTCCTGGGTGGCATGGTCTCGGCCGCCCTGCTGTGCGCCCCCGTCATCGCCGGGACGATCTGGCTGAACGTCAGCGAGGGCGGCGACGAGTGGAGTTGGCTGCTGCTGCCGCTGGGGGCCGGCTACGGGGCGCTCGTCACGGTGGGGGGCCTGCGACTGGCGGCGCCTCGGACGGCCCGGCAGCTGCCGGAGATCCTGGGGGCGGTCAGCAAGGGGTGAGCCGATCGGGCGGGCCGGTCAGCTCTTGAGGTCGGTGAGGATGCCGTCCAGGAAGGGTTCGATGACGCCCCGTAAGGCCTCCGGCTGGTCGTAGTGCAGGAGGTGGCCGGTGTTCGCGACCTCCGCGTACTGGCCGCGGGGCAGTACCCGGACCATCTCCTGGGCCTCGGCGCGGCCCAGCTCGCCGTCCAGACCGCGGACCACCAGGGCGGGGCACTGCACCTGGGTGAGCTCTTCCCAGTGCGCGTCGTACACCCAGGTCTCACGGGACTTCAGCATCTGCTCCGGTTCGAAGACCGGGCGCCAGCCATCGGGGGACTCCTGCATGGCCTCGGCGTAGAACTCGCCGCGGGACGGGGTCGGGCGTTCCACCCAGGGGTCGTCCTCGCCGAACCACCTGCGGACGTCGGCGAGCGTGGTGAACGGGACGGGCCAGGCCTTGAACCAGGCCTCCCACTCGCGCTGCGAGGCGGAACCGAGCGCGGAGGCCCGCATGTCGCAGATGATCAGCCCGCGGACCAGGTCGGGGCGTTTGGCGGCGAGCTGCCAGGCGGTCAGGGCGCCCATGGCGTGCCCGATCACGACGGCCGGGCCGAGGCCGAGCTGTTCGAGGGCGGCTTCGGCGTCCTCGACATAGGCCTCGCGGGTGAAGGCCGCCCGCGGGGGCTTCTCGCTCTGGCCGTGGCCTCGTTGGTCGAGGGCGACGGCCCGGTGCCGTTCGGAGAGCCAGCGGGCGGTGGACGCCCAGTGCGAGGCCCGGCCCATCAGCCCGTGCAATAACAGTACCCCCGGGTCCCGGTCACTCTCCCCCAGACCGTCCGTCGCCGGATCGGTCTTGGGAGGGTCGCCGAACTCCCAGGCCGCAAGGCGTACGCCGCCCGCCCCGGTCACGTCGATGCGTCGCGCCATAGGTCTGGCACCCCCCTAGCTCCGCTCGGACCGCTCGCTCCCGCTCGGGGCGGACGGTCCTGTGAACCGCGTCCTGCCTAGCGTGTCTGTCGTGCCCGTCCACACTCCTGAAGCGCAGATTCCGAGGCATGCGTCACTCGAAGACTATCGAATGCTCTTTCGAAAGACGCCATCTCACCGGTAACACCCCTCGTTCGAGTGACCCCGCTGAAGGAATGATCGCCGCCACCGCGGGGAGATCTTCAGCGGGAGGCGGACCGCTCGGGGAAATCGGTCCGCAGGGGATGACCCTGAGAGCTCGGGGCTCCGGGTCAGCACAGGGGAGGACAGGCCCCGGCGCCACACGGCGCCGGGGCCCTCTCCATGTTCACGGCACATCATCCCAGCCCCCTCCCCGGCCGGACGGCTGTACACCGCCCCGCGCCAAGAGCCCCTCAGGTCATATGCCTCACGCGACAGCCTCGCACGCGAATCGTCCGAACGCTGCGATTCGGCACACTGAATCTCGGATTCGACCGCATCTTCGAGGCGCCACAACCACCTCACCGTCACCAGGAGTTGACGAACCTTTAGCGGAACGGGCCACTCCACTGGGCCGACGCGACGGGCGGTGGGCCTCGGACATGAGACGTCCGGCGTCCGGCTCAGCGCTTGGCGACGAACACGTGCGAGGCGACGTCCGACACCAGCTCGGCCGCCTCGCCCCCGCTGCCCACCAGCACCCCGCCCGCCGACTCCGTCACGCTCACCACCGAACCGGGCTGCACGCCCGCCCGACGCAGCGTGTACATCAGCTGCGCGTCCGTCTGGATCGGCTCACCGATGCGGCGCACCACGACCGTCTTGCCCTCATGGCCGGGATCGAGGTCCGCGAGCGACACCATGCTCTCGTCGAGGAAGGGGTCGGCGCCGTCCTTCTCGCCGAGCTCCTCCAGCCCCGGGATCGGGTTGCCGTACGGCGACTCGGTGGGGTGCCGCAGGAGCTCAAGGACGCGCCGCTCTACGGCCTCGCTCATCACGTGCTCCCAGCGACACGCCTCCGCGTGCACCTGCTCCCACTCCAGACCGATCACGTCGACCAGCAGACACTCGGCGAGCCGGTGCTTGCGCATCACACGGGTGGCCAGCCTGCGCCCCTCGTCGGTGAGCTCCAGATGACGGTCGGTGGCGACACCCACCAGGCCGTCACGCTCCATCCGCGCCACCGTCTGGCTGACCGTCGGCCCGCTCTGGTCGAGTCGCTCGGCGATCCGGGCACGCATGGGGACCACACCTTCCTCCTCCAGCTCGAGGATGGTGCGGAGATACATCTCCGTGGTGTCGATCAGTCCGGACATACGTGCCCCTTGATGAGATCTGCCCGAAGCACGACAGCTTCGCGGCGTGTGCGCTGGCCCTAGGGCCCCTCTGATGGTCCTCCGCGGCGTCGCGTCGCCCGGCACGCCCTCCCCCACTGCCTCAAGGGCGTGGGGGACCCCCAGCCGCACGGCGCGAAGGGCCAGGTGGCTCCGCCACATGACCCTCCACGCCGCACGCCGATCGCACGCACCGAACGCCGCTCCTTCTGCCACGGAGATCCATCAGAGGGGCCCTAAACCCAATTCTGCCGGATACCACCGACAACCGTGCCGCGCCGTTGGAACCAAGGGGTTACGAAGGGGCGCCGCGCGGCCGTATTGACATCCCACTGGTCCAGACCGCACCGTGATCCGCGACACAGGCCACCCCGCCACGCACCTCGACATCCACCTGACGCTCCGAAGGGGCCCGCATGAGCGACGGCACGCTGTCCGGTCAGTTCCTCGACGCCGCGATCGACCTGCTGCGGCGGGTCCGGGACGAGGAGGCCTCGTCCGTCGAAGCGGCCGGGAACCTCCTCGCGGACACCGTGGCATCCGGCGGACGCCTGTTCGCCTTCGGCGCCGGTCACTCCTCGCTGGCCGCGCAGGACGTCGTCTACCGCGCCGGCGGCCTCGCCCTGATGAACCTGCTGGCCGTCCCCGGTGTGGTCGGCGTGGACGTCATGCCGGCCACCCTCGGCTCCGCCCTGGAGCGCGTCGACGGCCTCGCGAGCGCCGCCCTGGAGTGCTCACCGCTCCGCGCCGGCGACGCCCTCGTGATCATCTCGCTCTCCGGTCGCAACGCCCTCCCGGTGGAGATGGCCATGGCCGCCCGTGCCCTGGGCGTGAAGGTGATCGGCGTGACGTCGGTGGCGTACGCCTCGCAGACGCGGTCCCGGCACTCCTCCGGCACGTATCTGAAGGACCATTGCGACGTCGTCCTCGACTCCAAGATCGCGATCGGCGACGCGGAACTCGCCCTCGACACCGTCCCGGCCCCCTTCGCCCCGGCCTCCACGGTCGTCACGTCGGCCATCCTCCAGGCGGTCATGGCCACCGCCGCCGGCGCCCTGGCCGACCGGGGCATCGAGCCGCCGCTGCTGCGCTCGGGGAACGTGGACGGGGGACACGAGTGGAACGGGCGAGTGTTCGAGGAGTACGCGGACCGCATCTTCTACCGACGCTGAAACCACCGGGCTGAAGCCGCCGTATGCCCGACGCTGAAACCACCGGGCTGAAGCCGCCGCCTGTCCGACGCCACTACCGGTAGCGCCGACGCTGCCGGTAGGGCCCCCTCCCCTGGCCCTCTCCGGCTCCCGCCCCCTACCCCCGCCCGTCTCCGTCTGTGCTGCCCAGCACTTCGCCCAGATCCAGCGCGCCGGCGATCCGCACGGCCACGTCCTCCGCGTACACCGCGTCACCCCGCTCGAACTGGCTCCGCCCGGCACCCCGCAGAAACGTCACGGCGCCCAGCGTCCGGCCCCGGCTCCGCAGCACCGCGCACAGCGCGTGCACCGCGTCCTCCGGCCACTGCCGGGCCGACGCCCACTCCCGCATCTCCTCGGCCGGTATGGCTCCCGCGCTCGCCCGCACCGCCCCGATCCGCTCCACGCACTGCAACGCCGGATGCCCCTCCGCGTACCGCACCGGCAACCCCGCCTGCCCGGTCAGCGGGCTCGGCCCCGGTGCGCCGGAGGGCGTCGCGGCGACCCGTACCAACCGTGGCGGGTCCGTGGCCTCGCCGTCGGCCACCGCGCCGCCGGCCACCCGGTCGATCAGCGCGTGGTCGGCGAAACCCGCGAGCGCGAAGTCGAGGTGGACGACGGCCGCCTCCCGGGGGTCCTCACACTCGGCGGCCGCCCGCGCCGCCCGGTGCAGCTGGTTCGTGCGGAACCGCAGCAGCGACGCCTCCTGCTCGCCCTGCCGGGCCTCCGTGACGTCGTTGAAGAGCCAGCCCACCCCCAGCGGCACGGGCTCCTCCGCGAGCGGCGAGGCCAGCCGTACGAACCCACACCGCCAGCAACGCCGCTTCTCCCCGTCCGGGGTCCGTACGCTCACCCAGATCTCGGCGGGCGCCGGCGGGGCGCCCTCGGCCAGCACATGCGCGAGGGCGCTCTCCAGCTCCTCCACGCCCTGCACGAGCAGATCACCCAGCGGCCGCCCCAACGCGGACGTACGCCCGACACCCAGCGCCCGCGCCGCGTGCGCGTTGACCACGGCCGGCCGCAGATCGACGTCGACGAGCACGACACCCCAGGAAGCGTCCTCGAACAGCGCCTCACTCAGGGCGATCGAACGCTCCAGGTCGATCTGTGTGTGCACCTCGCTGAACGCGCAGTACACCCCGGCCGGCTTCCCGTCCGGCCCCCGCACCGCCGCCGACTGCGTCCGTACGAGCACCCGGCCGCCGTCCTTGGTCAGCAGGGCGAACTCGTGCACCTGACGGCCCGGCGCGTGCATGGCGGACAGCAGCCGCCCCTCTACCTCCTCGGCGTCCGCGCTGCGCACCGCCCACCCGGCGAACCCGTGCCGCCCCACGGCCTCCTCCGCGCTCCAGCCGAGGATCCGCTCCGCCTCCCGGTTCCAGTGCGTCACCACCCCGTCCGCGTCGAAGGCACACAGGGCCGCGTCCATCCCGTCGAGAAGCGCGGCCAGCAGATCCGAGCCGTCCGAACCCTCCGGACCGTCCCGCTCGGGCTCGTCCGGCCCGATCTCGTCGGTGGTCCCACTACGCCGGGAAGCACTCACCTCGACCCCCTGCAGGCTGCCGCGTCCACGTGCACCGCACGCGGTTCGCTCACTAACAATCATTCAACTCGAACGTGACGCAGCACACACCGGGTTCCCACAAGATTGAAGGAATCGTTGTACGCGAGCCACCCCGCCCACGTCCGCGCCGACGCCGACCCCAGCAGTCGAACACCTAGGGAAGTCGCAGGTCAACCCAGAGATCGCCGCCGTCCTCCAGCACATACCGCTCGATCTCCACGAAACCGCGGGCCGAGGCGAACCGGAGCCCCTCCACATTCGCGGCCAGCACACACGTCTCGATCACCCGGGCACCCAGCCCGCGCGCCTGCGCGAGACCCCGCTCGTACAGTGCCGTCCCGAACCCGCGCTCCCGGAACCCGGGCAGCACCCGCGCGATCACCGTCGCCGCGGCCTCCTCCCCGGCGGGCGGCCGGACCGTCGAGCACCCCACGAGCACGTCCCCCAGATACGCGTTCTCCAGCCGGTTGCGCCCACTGCGCTCCCGCACCTCCTGCAGCTCCAGCGCGGCGGGCGGCACGATCACGTTGTGCACGTGCCGCCACTGCTCCAGCATGGCGTCGCCCACGACGGCCTCGGTACGCAACTCGGACATCGGCTGTCCCTCCTTCTTCAGCTGCTGCAGCGGGGTGCGGGATACGGGTACAGCAGTCGGCCCGGAACGCGCAACGTCAACATCCCGGAAAATCGGTTGATCGGTGCCGCACCACTTCCTAGTGTGTGGAGCACCGAAGAGAGGAGGTGGTTCGGAGCATGTATGCACACCGGACGTCGGAGGTGGCTGCGGGCTGAGGCCCGACGCCCCACACGGTGCGGTGCCGGACCGGCGTGTACTCGATACACGCAGCCGGCCAATTCAACGCAGTCACCCGACCCGCGAGCTCGCCGGTACGTCCGGCCGGCTTCTCCGCCTCAGGCGGAGGGACCCGAGCTCGCGGGTCGTCTGCGTGTGCGGCCAGTTGTGCCGCTCGGTGTATTGACCCGCACGTTGTTCACACGGCCGGCTCGGCGGTCGCGGCGAGCAGCGCGGTGTCGTCGTCGACCCGGTCGGGGGAGTTCAGCAGGGTCAGGGCACGCTCGATGATCCGCTGGGGGTCGGTGCGGGCGGCGGTGGGCAGCGTGTCGCAGGCCTGGTGCAGGGCGGTCAGGCCGGCTTCGAGGGGCAGCGCCCGGTTCTCCACCAGGCCGTCGGTGTACAGCAGCAGGCTGGTGCCGGGCGGGAACGCCACCTCGCGGTCGATCGGGGTGCCGCCCAGTCCCAGCGGCGGGGCGGGGTCCAGCTTCAGGTAAGCGGTTCGCCCGTCCGCCACCAGCAGGGGCGGCAGGTGGCCGCCGGCGGCGTAGCGCAAACGGCGGTGGTGGGGGTCGTAGATCGCGTACAGGCAGGTGGCGAAGCGGTCGGTGGCGAGCGACTGCAGGTAGGCGTCCAGCCTGGCCAGCACCTGGGCCGGGCCGGCGCCCTCCAGTGCGAGGCTGTGCAGGGCGGAGCGGAGGTGGCCCATCACGGTCGCGGCGTCCACGTCGTGGCCCATGACGTCGCCGATCGACAGGCCGATGGTGCCGTCGGGCAGGGCGTGCACGTCGTACCAGTCGCCGCCGATCTCGGCGCCGCGGGTGCTGGCCCGGTAGTGGGTGGCCAGCCGCATCCCCGGAACCTGGGGCAGGCGGTCGGGCAGCAGGGCACGCTGCAGGGTCAGGGCGAGGCGGCGCTCGGTGTGGTAGCGGGTGGCGTTGTCGTAGGCCAGGGCCAGACGGTGGGCGAGGTTCTCCAGATATTTGCGTTCGACCGCGGAGTAGCCGCCGGTGTGCCGGGCGAGAACGAGAGCCCCCAGCACCTGCTCGTGGGAGAGCAGCGGCAGGGCCAGCACGGTGGCGGGCGCCTGGTCCTGGGGAGTGGGCGTGCCGTGCATCGCGTGGGCGGCTGCGGTGGCGAGCACCTCGCGGGGAAGAAGGGGGGCGCCGGCGGTGTACACCGGGGACGACTGCGCCGGGGCGGGGTCGGCGCCGGTGTCGGTGTCGGTGTCGGTGTCGGTGTCGGTCAGGTGGACGCTGATCTGGTCGGCGAGGTCGGGCACCAGCACCTGCCCGGCGCTCCGCAGCACCTGGCCGGGGTCGAGGGTGGCGGACAGCCGCAGGCCCGCGTCGGCGAGGGAGCCCAGCGTGGCCAGCTGGTTACGGGTCTCGGTCAGGGCTTGTTCGCGCAGCCGGGACAGTTCCAACCCGGTGCGGACCCGCGCCAGCAGCTGACGCGCGGAGAACGGTTTGGCCAGGTAGTCGTCGGCGCCGGCGTGCCGGCCCTGCACGGATTCCTCCTCGCCGGCCCTCGCGGTGAGCAGGACGATGGGCAGGCGGGCGGTGCGTTGGTCCGCGCGCAGGGCCCGGACCAGATCGAAGCCGTCCATGTGGGGCATCATCACGTCGCTGAGCACCAGCTCCACCGGCTGCGTCAGGGCCACCTCCAGGGCCGCCCGGCCGTCGGCGGCGAGCAGGATGTCGTAGTCGGGTTGCAGCAGCCGGGTGAGGTAGGCGCGCATGTCGGCGTTGTCGTCGACGACCAGCAGACGGGCCCGGCCGGCTTCGTGCGGGCGGGGGCCGTGGGGGGCGTCGTCGGCAGCGGGGGTGGGGGCGTGGGGGGTGTCATGGGTCGCGGGGGCGTGGGACGCGTCGTCCGTCCCGGCGGCGCGGGGGGCGTCGTCCGTCTCCGCGCCGCGGAAGGCGCCGTAGGCCCCGGGGGCCTCCGGGGTGCGTGCCGCGGGAGTGGCCGTGGCGGTGGTCGTCGCGGTGGCCGTGGCGGGGGCGGTGTCGGCCTCCAGCCAGCCCAGCGCCTCGTTGACATAGGCCCCGGCGCGGCCGGGTCCGCCGCTTCCGCTTGCCTCGGGGGCCGCGTCACCGGGGGCCGGCTGGTCGGGGCGGGGCCGGTGAACGGAGGTGAAGGGGAGGTCCACGGTGACGGTGGTGCCCCGGCCGAGCCGACTGTCCACGGTGACGGTGCCGCCGTGCGCTTCCACCAGGTCTTTCACCAGCACCAGGCCGAGACCGCTGCCCTCGTGGGAACGGGAGCGGGCACCGCGGACCTGGTGGAATCGCTCGAACAGGCGCGGCAGCTCGTCCTCGGGGATGCCGGTGCCGGTGTCGGTCACGGTCAGCCGGGCCCGGTCGCCGGCCGCGGCCACCCGCACCCGGGCGCCGCCGGTGAACGTGAACTTCAGGGCGTTGCTCAGCAGGTTGAGGACGATCTTCTCCCACATGTCCCGGTCCAGGGGCACCGGCCTGGGCAGCGGCGGGCAGTCCACCTCGAGCTTCAGCCCGGCCACCTCGAAGGCGGAGCGGAACACCCCGGCCAGCTCGGCCGTGGCACCGGCCAGGTCGACCGGCTCGAAGATCCCTCGCACCTGACCGGACTCGGCCCTGGCCACGTCCAGGAGGGTGTTGACCTGCTTCAACAGCCGCAGGGCGCCGCGCTCGGCCAGCTCCAGCTGCTCCCGCCGCTCGGGCCGGTGCTCCTCGGCGAGGGCCTGCTGAAGCGGGCCGAGCAGCAGTGTGAGCGGGGTGCGGAACTCATGGCTGACGTTGGCGAAGAACGCGGTCTTGGCCCGGTCCAGCTCCATCAGCGCCTCAGCCCGCCGACGCTGCTCGTCGTGGGCGAGCGCGGCCGACAGCGCCCCGGCCACGGTGGAGGCGAACACCTCCAGGAAGTCCTGGTAGGCCGCGGCGGGCGGGAAGCGCGGGTTGACGCCCACCACCAGCACGCCCTCCACCCGGCCCGCGCGGTTCAGCGGCAGGGCGAGCACCTCCTCGACCGGGGGCCGGGGATCCGCGGCGGGCTGCCCGGCCGTGCTGCCGGTGCCGTACGCCGAGGCCGGCAGCGTGGCCGCGGTCCCGTCGGCGACCACTCGTGCCAGCCAGGCCGCCACCTCCGACCTGCCGGCCTCCTCGCCCAGCGAGACGGTCGAGACGGTCGAGACGGTCGAGACGTTGTCGGGTGCCGACCGGAGCCCGGCAAAAGCCGCGGGCCGCAGGGCCCCCGGCTCGGCAGCCACGTACAGGCTCAGAAACGGGATCTCCTCGGGGTAGTCGCCCGCCACCTCAGCGACCACGCGGGCGACCTCGCCGGGGCTGGGCAGCCCGGCGGTGCGCGCGCCGGTCTCGCTCAGCAGCCGCAGCCTGCGCTCGCCCAGCACCCGGCCGGTGGTCTCGGTGAGGATCTGCAGGACGCCGCCGACGGTGCCGTCGTCCAGCAGTACGGGCTGGAAGGCGGAGTCGAAGTAGCACTGCTCCAGGAAACCGTGGCGCTCCATGATGAGCGGCTCATCCGGGATCAGCAGGGGCGTGCGGGTGTCGGTCACATGGTGGAAGTGGGCGCTCACGGGAGCCCAGACCTCGGGGAACACATCCTTGTAGGGCTTGCCGAGCGCCCAGGGGTGTTTGGCGCCGGGAATGGGTGAGGCGCCCAGGTTGTACAGCGTGGCGAATTCGGCGCCCCAGTACAGCGCCATCCCCTGCTCGGAGGTGAGCATGAGCCGCAGGGTGTCCACCAGGGGGCCCGGCCAGGACTCGGTGGGCCCGAGCGGCGTCGCCGCCCAGTCGATCCCGGCCAGAAGCTCGCCGAACGCCCCGCCCTCGGCGAACACGCGGGCCGCCGCGGTACGCGGGTCATCGGGCCGAGTCATCGAGGAATCTTCCTCCTGGCTCCTCTGCGGTCCGCCCGAGTCACCCCAGAACGCCGACGGGTGAAGGGCCACCACATGGCGGAGCGGGCCGCGGACATCCCGGGCACACCGAGCGCCGGATCCGACGACTGCGGCCACGCTCCGCCCGGCTTGCGAGGTTGAGCCGATTAAAGGGTGATTTGCTCAGCAGTTTACGCCTGTCACCGCACCCCGACGGCCGCGATCGTCGACTCGCTCGCGGTCCCCGCGCCCTTGGAATCGCTCACCTAGCGGGCGATACCGTCGTACCCCTCGATCTCCCGTGGGTCGCGGGTGCCGGGGCCGGTGTAGCGGGCGGAGGGGCGGACCAGGCGGCCGGTTCGTTTCTGTTCCAGGATGTGCGCGGACCAGCCTGCCGTGCGGGCGCAGGTGAACATCGAGGTGAACATGTGGGCCGGGACCTCGGCGAAGTCGAGGACGATGGCGGCCCAGAACTCGACGTTGGTGGCGAGGACCCGGTCGGGGCGGCGGGCGTGGAGTTCGGCGAGGGCGGCCTTCTCCAGGGCTTCGGCGATCTCGAAGCGGGGGGCGCCGAGTTCGCGGGCGGTGCGGCGCAGGACGCGGGCGCGGGGGTCTTCGGCGCGGTAGACGCGGTGGCCGAAGCCCATCAGGCGTTCGCCGTTGTCGAGGGCCTGCTTGACGTAGGCCTCGGCGTCGCCGGTGCGTTCGATCTCCTCGATCATGCCGAGGACACGGGAGGGGGCTCCGCCGTGCAGCGGGCCGGACATGGCTCCGACGGCGCCGGAGAGCGCGGCGGCCACGTCGGCGCCGGTGGAGGCGATGACGCGGGCGGTGAAGGTGGACGCGTTCATGCCGTGTTCGGCGGCGGAGGTCCAGTAGGCGTCCACCGCGGCCACGTGCTTGGGGTCGGGCTCGCCGCGCCAGCGGATCATGAAGCGTTCGACGACGGACTGGGCCTTGTCGATCTCGCGCTGCGGGACCATGGGCAGGCCCTGGCCGCGGGCGGACTGGGCGACGTAGGAGAGGGCCATGACGGCGGCGCGGGCCAGGTCCGCGCGGGCCTGTTCGGCGTCGATGTCGAGGAGGGGCTTGAGGCCCCAGACCGGGGCGAGCATGGCCAGGGCGGACTGGACGTCGACCCGGATGTCGCCGGAGTGGACGGGGATCGGGAACGGTTCGGCGGGCGGCAGGCCGGGGTTGAAGGCGCCGTCGACGAGCAGGCCCCAGACGTTGCCGAAGGAGACGTGGCCGACCAGATCCTCGATGTCGACACCCCGGTATCGCAGGGCGCCGCCTTCCTTGTCGGGTTCGGCGATCTCCGTTTCGAACGCGACGACTCCTTCGAGTCCGGGTACGAAGTCGGACATCAGGCGGCTCCTCGAGATGTGTACGACTGGTGGCGCCGGTGGATCCACGGTCCCGTGCGGGGACTCGCGGTCCTGGGCGGTCACCCCGGTTGTGCCCGTCCGGCCGATGTTCACCCCACCGGAATGGCATCTGCGTCATCACCATAGCGCTGAGTGCCACCTTTGGGGAGTGTTCGCGGCACTCAGTGCCACCTCCGGTGTGGTGGACCCGGGTGCGGCAGGATGACCATGTGACCGACGCAGACACCGTCTTCCCCGGCCCTGACCACTTCCACCCCGCCTCGATGCGCCAGCAGTACCGGGCGGAGGGGTTCGGCGAGTCCGATCTGGCCGCCACCCCGGTGGAACAGTTCGCGCGCTGGTTCCGGCAGGCGGCGACGGAGGGCCGGCTGTTCGAACCGAACGCCATGGTGGTGTCCACGGCGGACGCGGAGGGCCGGCCCAGCTCCCGGACGGTGCTGTTGAAGGCCTTCGACGAGCAGGGCTTCGTCTTCTACACCAACTACGACTCCCGCAAGGCCCGCGACCTGGCGGTGAACCCGCACGTGGCGCTGTTGTTCCCGTGGCATCCGATGGCCCGCCAGGTCATCGTGACGGGCGTGGCGCGGCGCACCGGCCGGGAGGAGACCGCCGCGTACTTCCGTTCCCGCCCGCACGGCTCCCAGCTGGGCGCCTGGGCGAGCGCGCAGTCCTCGGTGGTCGCGGACCGGGCGGGGCTGGACGCGCACTACGCGGAGCTGGCGGCCCGGTATCCGGAGGGCACGCCGGTGCCGGTGCCGCCGCACTGGGGCGGTTTCCGGGTGGCGCCGCAGGCGGTCGAGTTCTGGCAGGGCCGCGAGAACCGGCTGCACGACCGGTTGCGGTATGTGGCGGAGGCGGACGGGAGTTGGCGGGTGGAGCGGCTGAGTCCTTGAACACCGGCGACGACAACGCCCCGGCCCCGGTGGAACCTTCAGCTCAGTGACTCCCTCAGCAGTCCCGCCCACTGCGCGACGACGCGTTCCCGGCGGCCGGTGTCGTCGGTGAGGAGGTTCGCGAGGCCGAGGCCCCGGGCCATGTCGAGCAGGCCCTGCACGGTCTCGCGGACGCCGGGGCGGGACTCGTCGGCGTCGAGCAGTTCGACGGCTGTCCGGTGTGTCTCGCGGCCGACGCGGGCCTCCAACTCCGTTACCCGCGGCCGTAGTTGTTCCTCGTTGGAGGCGGCGACCCACAGGTGGAGGGCGGCCCGGAAGAGCGGGCCGGTGTAGAGGTCGACGAGGGCGGACACGACCGCCCGGTGGTCGCCCGCCGCTCCCCGTGGGAAGAGGGCGCGCAGGGCGGTGGAGCGTTCCTCGGCGACGTACTCGACCGCCGCCGTGAAGAGGTCCTCGCGGGTGGGGAAGTGGTGTTGTGCGGCGCCGCGGGAGACACCGGCGCGTTCGGCGACGACGGTGACCGTGGACCCGGCCCAGCCGTGTTCGGCGAGACAGGCCACGGCGGCTTCCAGGAGCCGCTGCCGGGTGACGCGGCTGCGGTCCTGCTTGGGGACGCGCTCTCCCGGTGCGTGGTCGGCCGCGCTCAAAGAACCCTTGGTGACAGCACCCGCGCTCACAGAACCCGCGCTCATAGCACCCATGGTGGATCCCGTCGTTCGAGGAAGGCTGTCATGCCCTCGCGGGCGTCGGCGGCGGCGAAGAGGCGGGAGGAGAGCCGGGTCAGCCGGCCCGCGTCCTCGTCGTAGGCCTCCAGCACCTTAGCCGTGAGCAGCCGTTTCGTCTCCGCGAGGGCCTGCGGGGCGGCCCGGCGCAGTCCGTCGAGGACGGGGGCGAGGGCGTCGTCGGCGTCCTGCTGTCCGCCGGTCGCCGTGAGGAGGCCGACGCGGGCCGCCTCGGCCGCGCCGAAGGTCTCGCCGGTGAGGAAGTAGCGGGCGGCGGCGCGGGGCTCGAGGCGGTGCAGGAGGGGGAGGCTGATGAGGGCGGGGGCGACTCCGATGCGGACCTCGGTGAAGGCGAAGGTGGACGTGTCGGAGCCGAACGCCAGGTCGCAGGCGCCGATCAGTCCGAGGCCGCCGGCCCGTGCGTGTCCGGTGACCCGGGCCACGACGGGCTTGGGCAGGGCGACGATCCGCCGCAGCAGGGCGGCGAGGGCCTCGGGGTCGGGCGGGTTGCGCAGGTCGGCGCCCGCGCTGAAGGTGGTGCCGGTGTGGGTGAGGACGATCGCGCGTACGGCGTCGTCCTCGCCGGCCTGCTCCAGGGCGTCGGCGAGCTCACCCACGAGGGCGGCCGAGAGGGCGTTGCGGCGGTGCGGCGCGTCCAGGGTGAGGGTGGTGATGCCGCGTTCGTGGGTGGCGGGGACGAGGCTGGTCATGTGCGCTCCCTGAGTCGGCGGCGCAGGATCTTGCCGGAGGCGGCCCGGGGCACGCTGTCGATGAAGGTGACCTGGCGGACGCGTTTGTACGGGGCGACGCGTTCGGCGACGTACATCATGACCTCGCCTTCGGACAGGTCGGTGGCGGTGGGCTGGCGGACCACGTGGGCGTGCGGGACCTCGTTGCCGTCCTCGTTGCGGACGCCGATGACGGCGGCGTCGGCGATGCCGGGGTGGGTGAGCAGAAGGGCCTCCAGTTCGGCGGGGGCCACCTGGAAGCCCTTGTACTTGATGAGTTCCTTGACCCGGTCGACGACGAAGAGCCAGCCGTCGGCGTCGACATGACCGACGTCGCCGGTGTGCAGCCAGCCGTCGGCGTCGATCATGGCGGCGGTGGCGTCGGGGCGGCCCAGGTAGCCCTTCATGATCTGGGGGCCGCGGATGAGGATCTCGCCGGACTCACCGATGCCGAGGTCGTTGTCGGGGTCGCCGTCGGGGCCCTTGTCGGGGCCGTTGTCGGCGCCGTCGAGGGAGATGATCCGCATCTCGGTGCCGGGGATGAGCTTGCCGACGGTGCCGGGGGGTGCCTCGCGCACGGCGTTCAGGGGGACGACGTGGGTGCCCGGGGACAGTTCCGTCATGCCGTACGCCTGGCCGACCGGGGGCAGGCCGAGGCGCTGCGAGCAGGCGACGGCGAGCCGGGCGTCCAGGGGTGCGGCGGCGCTGACGATGTACTTCAGGGACGACAGGTCGTAATTCGCGACCAGCGGGTGCTTGGCGAGGGCGAGGACGATCGGCGGGGCGACGTACAGGCCGGTGATGCGGTGGTTCTGGATGGCCGCGAGGAAGCTCTCCAGGTCGAAGCGGGGCAGCACGACGACGGTGGCGCCCTGCCGCAGGGGCGCGTTCATGAGGGCGGTGAGGCCGTAAGCATGGAAGAACGGCAATACTGCGAGGAGGCGGTCGCCGGGGCCCGCCGGCATGACCGGTTCGAGCTGGGCGAGGTTGGTGGCGATCTGGCGGTGCGTGAGCATCACGCCCTTGGGGATGCCCGTGGTGCCCGAGGAGTACGGCAGGACGGCCACGTCCTCGACGGGGTCGACGGCGATCTCGGGTTCGGGGGCCGCTGACGCCAGCATGTCGATGAGCGACCGGTGCCCGGGCGCGCTGTCGCAGACGAAGATCTCCTGGACGCCGCCCGCCAGGTCGGCCGCCTTGCGTGCCGTCTCCAGCAGCGGCGACACCGTGATGATCCAGCGGGCGGCGGAGTCGGCGAGCTGCTTGGCGAACTCCTCCGGGGTGGCGAGCGGATGCACGGTCGTGACCAGGGCGCCCGCGCGGGTGGCGGCGTAGAACGCGGTCGGGAAGACGATCGTGTTGGGGCTGTGCAGGGCGAGGACGTCACCCTTGCGGACGCCGGCCTCGGCGAGCGCGGCGGCGACGCGGCGGTGGAAGCGGTCGAGTTGGTCGTAGCTGAGGGTGGTGCCGTCGGTGCCGTCGATCAGGGCGGGGGTGTCGCCGAACTCGGCCGCGCGGCCCAACACCGCCTCGTGGATGGGCAGTTCTACGGGCGGGACGTCTGCGTACTCGCTGCGGAACACGGTTCCTCCTCGCGCGGCGCGGCGCCTTGGTCAGTACGACTTGGTCAGTACGACTTGGGCAGGCCGAGGGTCTGGTGGGAGACGTAGTTGAGAATCATCTCCCGGCTCACCGGAGCGATACGAGCCACGCGCGAGGCCGTTATCAACTTCGCGAGCCCGAACTCGCGGGTGAGGCCGTTGCCGCCGAGGGTGTGCACGGCCTGGTCGACCGCCTTCACACAGGCCTCCCCCGCCGCGTACTTCGCCATGTTGGCGGCCTCACCGGCGGCCATGTCGTCGCCGGCGTCGTAGAGGTGGGCGGCTTTCTGCATCATCAGGCGGGCGAGTTCCAGGTCGATGTGCGCCTGGGCCAGCGGGTGCGCGATGGCCTGGTGGGCGCCGATCGGGGTGTCCCAGACGGTGCGGTCGCGGGCGTAGGTGACCGCTTGGGCGAGGGCGTGGCGGCCCATGCCGATCGCGAAGGCGGCTGTCATGACGCGTTCGGGGTTGAGGCCGGCGAAGAGTTGCAGCAGGCCCGCGTCCTCGTCGCCGACCAGGGCGTCGGCGGGAAGGCGCACGTCGTCGAGGGTCAGCTCGAACTGCTTCTCGACGGCGGAGAGTTCCATGTCCAGCTGTCGTCGCTCGAAGCCGGGTGTGTCACGCGGGACGATGAACAGGCACGGCTTGAGCGTGCCCTTACGGGCGTCCTCGGTGCGGCCGACTATCAGGGTGGCGTCCGCCAGGTCGACCCCGGAGACGAAGACCTTGCGTCCGGTGAGGAGCCAGTCCCCGGTGTCGGGGTCGCGGCGGGCCGTGGTGGTGATGCGGTGACTGTTGGAGCCGGCGTCGGGTTCGGTGATGCCGAAGGCCATGGTGCGGGTGCCGTCGGCGAGGCCGGGGAGCCAGGCGCGTTTCTGTTCCTCGGTGCCGAAGCGGGCGATCACCGTGCCGCAGATGGCTGGGGAGACGATCATCATCAGGAGGGGGCAGCCGGCTGCGCCGAGCTCTTCGAGGACGATGGAGAGTTCGGCTATGCCTCCGCCGCCGCCTCCGTATTCCTCGGGGAGGTTGACGCCGAGGTAGCCGAGTTTGCCTGCTTCCGTCCAGAGGGCTGCTCGGTCGGGGTTGCGGCCGTGGCGGGTGCCGAGGGCGGCGACCGCTGATCGGAGGGCCTTGTGCTCTTCGGATTCGAGGAGGGTCATCACGACTCCTTCGGGGTGCGGGTTGTATGTGGCTGGTCGCGCAGTTCCCCGCGCCCCTAGGTGGGCTGTACTACCGCCAGCAATGAACCCACCGTCACCTGTTGGCCACGGACAACTTTCAAGGCGGTCAGGGTGCCCGTGACCGGTGCCGTGATCTTGTGTTCCATCTTCATCGCCTCCAGCCACAGCAGGGGCTGGCCGGCCTGGACGGCGGAACCGGCCTTCAGGCCCTCGGCGACGCGGACGACGGTGCCGGGCATGGGAGCCACCAAGGAGCCCGGGGCCAGCTGGGTCGTCGGGTCGGGGAAGCGGGGCAGGGCCCTCAGCGCGGTGGTGTTCACGTACAGCTCGTCGCCGTAGCGCGTCACCTCGAACTTCCTTCGTACGCCGTCCACTTCGAGTACGACCAGACGGGCGTCGGCGTGCACGACCCGCACACCGTCCGCCGCGAGGCCCGCCCTCGTGTGCCGGTACTGGACCTCGACCTCCTCCCCCGCCATGGCATAGCGCTTGACCTGCGGCTGGGAGGGGACGTTGCGCCAGCCGCCGAAGCGGGAGCGGCCGTGGGCGTCGGCGAGGGCCGCGGCTAGGGGGGCGTACGGGTCGGGGGCGGGCTTGGTGAGGTCGGTGAGGTGGCGGTCGTAGAAGCCGGTGTTCATGCGGGCGGCGGTGAACTCCGGGTGCCGTAGCGACCGTACGAGGAGGTCACGGTTGGTGAGCGGGCCGTGGAGTGTCGCGCTGTCCAGGGCCGACGCCAGCTTGCGGAGCGCCTCCGCGCGGGTGGGCGCGTGGGCGACGACCTTGGCGAGCATGGCGTCGTAGTGGACGCCGATCGGGTCGCCGTCACCGTAGCCGGTGTCGAGGCGGACGCCGTCCGGGACGGCGAGGCGGTGCAGCGTGCCGCTCTGGGGCGTCCAGCCGTTCGCCGGGTCCTCGGCGTAGAGGCGGGCCTCGACGGCGTGGCCGGACGGGAGCGGCGGGTCGGCCTCCAGTGCGGCGCCCTCGGCGACGCGGATCTGCTGGGCGACCAGGTCGAGGCCGAACACGGCTTCCGTGACCGGGTGTTCGACCTGGAGGCGGGTGTTCATCTCCAGGAAGTGCGCCTTGCCGTCGGCGACCAGGAACTCGACGGTGCCGGCGCCGACGTAGTCCACCGCGCGGGCGGCGCGTACGGCCAGCTCGTGCAGTTCCCGGGTGAGTTCCTCGGGGAGTCCGGGTGCCGGGGCCTCCTCGACGACCTTCTGGTGGCGGCGCTGGAGGGAGCAGTCGCGGGTGCCCAGGGGCCAGACGGTGCCGTGCGTGTCGGCGAGGATCTGCACCTCGACGTGCCGGCCACCCTCCATGTACGGCTCGATGAACACCTCGCCGTCGCCGAAGGCGTTCGCGGCTTCGGCGCGCGCGCCCTCCAGTGCGGCGTCCAGCTCCTCCAGTCGGCGTACGATCCGCATCCCGCGCCCGCCGCCGCCCGCGGCCGCCTTCACCAGCACGGGCAGGTCGGCCTCGGTGACCTCGCCGAGCGGCGGGATCCCCATCAGCTCCTTGGCGCGCGTCTTGGACGCCATCGCCTCGATCGCCTCCGGGGGCGGGCCGATCCAGACGAGGCCCGCGTCGAGGACGGCGCGGGCGAAGTCGGCGTTCTCGGAGAGGAAGCCGTAGCCGGGGTGCACGGCGTCCGCGCCCGCGGTGACGGCCGCCCGCACGATCAGGTCGCCGCGCAGGTAGGTGTCGGCGGGGGTCGCGCCCGGCAGCCGTACCGTCGCGTCGGCCGCGCGTGTGTGGAGCGCGTCGTGGTCCGGGTCCGAGTGCACGGCGACCGTTTTGATGCCGAGGTCGCGGCAGGTGCGGAAGACGCGGCAGGCGATCTCGCCGCGGTTGGCGACCAGCAGTGTCGTGATCACGGGCCTCACATCCGGAAGACGCCGAAGCCGCCGCGGGCGCCCTCGTAGGGAGCGGTGTGGATCGCGGACAGGCACAGGCCGAGGACGGTGCGGGTGTCGCGGGGGTCGATGACGCCGTCGTCGTACAGCCGCCCGGACAGGAACATCGGCAGCGACTCGGACTCGATCTGCTGCTCCACCATGGCGCGCAGGGCGGCGTCCGCGTCCTCGTCGTACGGCTGCCCCTTCGCGGTCGCCGACTGGCGGGCGACGATCGACAGCACGCCCGCGAGCTGCTGCGGGCCCATGACGGCCGACTTGGCGCTGGGCCAGGCGAAGAGGAAGCGGGGGTCGTAGGCGCGGCCGCACATGCCGTAGTGGCCGGCGCCGTAGGACGCGCCCAGGAGGACGGAGAGGTGGGGGACTCGGGAGTTGGAGACGGCGTTGATCATCATCGCGCCGTGCTTGATGATGCCGCCCTGCTCGTACTCCGTGCCGACCATGTAGCCGGTGGTGTTGTGCAGGAACAGCAGCGGGATGTCGCGCTGGTTGGCGAGCTGGATGAACTGGGCGGCCTTCTGGGACTCCTCGCTGAACAGGACGCCCTGGGCGTTGGCGAGGATGCCGACCGGGTAGCCGTGCAGGGTGGCCCAGCCGGTGGCGAGGCTGGTCCCGTACAGCGGCTTGAACTCGTCGAAGTCGGAGGCGTCGACGATCCGTGCGACGACCTCGCGGGGGTCGAAGGGGGTGCGCAGGTCGCCCGGGACGATGCCGAGCAGTTCCTCCTCGTCGTACTTGGGGGGCGCGGCCGGGCCCGGATCGCCGTACGCCTTGCGGTGGTTGAGGCGGGCGATCACGCGCCGCGCCTGTCGCAGGGCGTCCGGCTCGTCGGTGGCGAAGTGGTCCGCGAGGCCCGACACGCGTGCGTGCATCTCCGCGCCGCCCAGCGACTCGTCGTCGCTCTCCTCGCCGGTGGCCATCTTCACCAGCGGCGGGCCGCCGAGGAACACCTTCGCCCGCTCCTTGACCATGATCACGTGGTCGGACATGCCGGGGATGTACGCGCCGCCCGCGGTCGAGTTCCCGAAGACGACGGCGACGGTGGGGATGCCGGCCGCCGACAACCGCGTCAGGTCCCGGAAGACGGCGCCCCCGGGGATGAAGATCTCCTTCTGGGAGGGCAGGTCGGCGCCGCCGGACTCCACCAGGCTGATGCACGGCAGCCGGTTGGCGAGCGCGATGTCGTTCGCGCGCAGGGCCTTCTTCAGCGACCACGGGTTGCTCGCGCCACCGCGCACGGTCGGATCGTTCGCGGTGATCAGGCACTCCACGCCCTCGACGACGCCGATGCCGGTGACGATCGAGGCGCCCACCGCGTACTCGCTGCCCCAGGCGGCCAGCGGCGACAGCTCCAGGAAGGGCGTGTCGGGGTCGAGGAGCAGTTCGATGCGCTCGCGAGCGAGCAGCTTGCCGCGTTCTCGGTGCCTGGCCAGGTACTTCTCACCGCCGCCCGCGAGGGCCTTGGCGTGTTCGGCGTCGAGCTCGGTGAGCTTGGCGAGCATGGCGTCGCGGGCCGCCCGGTAGTCGGAACCGGCGGTGTCCAGGCCGGAGTTGATGACTGTCACAGCAGGGCCTCCGGGATGTCCAGGTGGCGGGAGCGCAGCCATTCGCCCAGGGCCTTGGCCTGCGGGTCGAAACGGTGCTGGGCGGCGACGCCCTCGCCGAGGATGCCCTCGACGACGAAGTTGAGGGCGCGGAGTTCGGGCAGCAGGTGCCGGGTGACGCGCAGACCCGCCGTCTCCGGCAGGAGGTCGCGCAGGAGATCGACGGTGAGCGTGTGGGAGAGCCACCGCCAGGCGTCCTCCGTCCGGGCCCACACCCCCACGTTGGCGTTCGGGCCCTTGTCGCCGCTGCGGGCTCCGACGACCAGGCCGAGGGGGGCGCGGCGGGTGGGTCCGGGCGGCAGGGGTTGCGGTGGGGGTGGTTCCGGTACGTCGTCGAGTACGAGGGTGTCGTGGAGTACGGGGATGTCGTGGAGTACGGGGGTGTCGTGGGCCGGGGCCACAGGGATCCGGCGCCCGTCCTCGAGGACCGCCACATGGTCGACGGCGCCATGGGGGACGTACACATCCTCGAAGACCCCATAGGGCGCGCCCTTTCCAGGTGGCGCCAGCACATGGAAGCCGGGGTAGCTGGCCAGGGCCAGTTCGACGGCGGCCCCGCTGAGCACCCTCCCGACGACGTTCTGGTCCGGGTCCCGGACCACGAGCCGCAGCAGGGCGCTCGCGGTCTCCTCGGTGGCGGCGTCCGGCCGGTCCGTGCGCACGAGGTCCCAACGCACTTCCCTGGGCGGTGACTTGGCCATCGCGTCGGTCATCTGCTCCCGCACGAGCGCGGCCTTGGCCTCGATGTCGAGCCCGGTCAGCACGAAGGTGACCTCGTTGCGGAAGCCGCCGAGACGGTTGAGGCCGACCTTGAGGGTGGGCGGCGGGGCCTCCCCTCGTACGCCCTCGATCCGTACCCGGTCGGGTCCGTCCTGGGTGAGCCGTACGGTGTCGAGGCGGGCGGTGACGTCGGGGCCGGCGTACCGGGCGCCCGCGGTCTCGTAGAGGAGCTGGGCGGTGACCGTACCGACGTCGACGAAGCCGCCGGTGCCGGGGTGTTTGGTGATGACGGCGGTGCCGTCCTGCTGGATCTCGGCGAGCGGGAACCCGGAGTGGCGGACACCACGACCGCCCTCCGCGAAGAACGCGTAGTTGCCGCCAGTGGCCTGCGTCCCGCACTCCAGCACATGCCCGGCGATGACGGCCCCCGCGAGCCGGTCGTAGTCCGTCGGTGTCCATCCGAAGTGGGCGGCGGCGGGCCCGGTGACCAGCGCCGCGTCCGTCACCCTCCCCGTGACCACGACGTCCGCACCCTCCCGCAGACAGGCCGCGATGCCGAAGCCGCCGAGGTAGGCGTGCGCGGCGAGGCTGTCGGGATGGGACGCGGTGAGGTCGTCGCCCTCGACGTGGGCGACACGGACGGGCAGGCCCAGGCGTCCGGCCAACTCCCGTATTTTCGCGGCGAGTCCGGCCGGGTTGAGACCGCCGGCGTTGGTGACGATCTTCACCCCGTGCTCGTGCGCGAGGCCCAGGCCCTCCTCCAGTTGGCGGAGGAAGGTACGGGCGTACCCGGCGCCGGGGTCCTTGAGCCGGTCCCGGCCCAGGATCAGCATGGTCAGCTCGGCGAGGTAGTCGCCGGTGAGGACGTCCAGCTCGCCGCCGGTGAGCATCTCGCGCATAGCGTCGAAGCGGTCACCGTAGAAGCCGGAGGCGTTGCCTATGCGCAGCACCGTCACGGCGTGCTCCCCTTCGGCGGACGCCCGGTGCCTGGCGGGCCCGCGAAGGCCTGGGCGATGTCCAGCCAGCGGTCGGCGTCCGGGCCCTCCGCGTGCAGGGCGAGGTCGGCGCGGTGGGCTCGCTGGGTGACCAGGAGACAGAAGTCGAGGGCGGGGCCGGTGACCCGCTGGGAGGCTTCTTCGGGACCGTACGCCCACAACTCGCCGGACGGACCGGTGAGTTCGACGCGGAACTCACCGGTCGGCGCGGGCACCCCGTGCGCCCCGAAGGCGAAGTCCCGGGCGCGTACGCCGATGCGCACGACGTGGCGGAGACGGTCGGTGGGCGTACGGGTGACCCCCAGCGCGTCCGCCACGTCCTGACCGTGCGCCCAGGTCTCCATCAGGCGGCCGGTGGCCATGGAGGCGGCGGACATGGGCGGGCCGTACCAGGGGAAACGGGCGCCGGGTGGGGCCGCGCGCAGGGCGGTGTCGAGTGCGGTACGTCCCTCACGCCACCGTGCGAGCAGCTCGGCGGGCGGGAGCTTGGCCCCCTCCTCCGCTCCCTCGTCGACGAAGGAGTCGGGTGCGGTGAGGGCCTTCTCGATCAGCGACCGGAACGCGTCCTCGTCGGTGACCGCCAGGAGCGCGGACCGGTCGGTCCACGCCAGGTGGGCGATCTGGTGGGCAACGGTCCAGCGGGGGGCGGGGGTGGCGAGGGCCCACTGCTCCGGACCCAACTCGGCCACCAGCCGGTCGAGTTCGTCGCTCTCGGCACGTAGGTCGTCGAACACGGGGGTCGGGTCGGCCATGGGGGGAGCATGGCAGCGGGGCCAAAAACAAGCAAGCATGCTTGCATCAATTGTTTGGCCCCCGATCTCTGCTCGCCGCGCGGTCGCGGCTCCCCCATCGGGTCGGGATACGGGGGGCCTGGCCCCTCACGCGGCAGCAAGCTCGCACCACACGTACTTGCCCCGGCTGCCGTTTCGGGCCTGCGGCTGCCAGCCCCACAGATCGGCACACGCCCGGACCAGCGCGAGCCCCCGCCCGCCCTCCCCCGCTTCGAGCTGTGCGAACGATCCGGGCGGTTCGGGCGGCTCCGGATCCGCGTCCCACGCCCCGATGCGCAGAACCCCGCCCGACCAGCGCACGCGGAGTGCGGCGGGCCCTTTGGTGTGGCGTACGGCGTTGGAGACCAGCTCCGTGGCGAGGAGTTCGGCGACGTCGACGAGACGGATCAGGCCGTGCATCGTGAGGATCAGGCGGAGGGTGCGGCGACTGATGGTGACGGCTCGGGGATCGTTCGGGATGCAGAGGGAGTACTCCCAGGGTTCGCCCTCGTTTTCGGGCATGCGGCAACTCCGTTCAGGTGGTGGGGGATGCGGTCGGCGGGCGGTGGCATTGCCGCGGCCCGTCATGGCAGGACGGGGCGGTGCGCTTCCGGGGTGCCGGGTTTCGCAGGGTGTGCGTCGCGTCACTGACAGTAGGGGCCAATTTTGGTACGGCGCAAGTCGTTGCCGTAATCTGCCGCACGAACGAGTTGCTGCTGCACGACAGTTGGGCCAAGGAGGAAGCCATGCCACGCAGGCAGCAGGCCACTGCACGCCAGGAGCGCCTGGGCACCGAGCTGCGGAAACTACGTGAGGCTGCGGGGCTCAAGGGACGTGAGGCTGCCGCGCTGCTGGGAACGGACTCCGCCCAGGTGAGTCAGTTCGAGGCCGGCCTCGCGGGAGTCAGCGAGGCACGCCTCCGCAGGATCGCGGCCCACTACGCCTGCACGGATCAAAAGTTGATCGACGCCTTGGCGGCCATGACGGCTGATCGGACGCGTGGCTGGTGGGAAGAGTATCGAGGTCTCCTCCCCACGTCGTTCCTGGACCTGTCGGAGCTGGAGTACTACGCCTCCCACCGATGGGACGTGGAGTTCCTGCATGTTCCCGGGCTTCTCCAGACGGAGGAGTGTGCGCGGGCTCTCTTTTCGTCCCGGGTCCCCGCGCTTCCGGACGAAGACCTGGAGTTGCGCGTCCAGCACCGCATGCAGCGGCGCAGCATCCTGGAGAAGGAGCCGCCGGTTCCGTACAAGGCGTTGATCCACGAGGCGGCATTGCGCATGAGGGTCGGCGGCCGTGCTGCCTCCCGGGTTCAGCTGGCCCGCGTACTGGAGCTCTCCGAGGCAGACCACATCACCGTACGCGTCATCCCCTTCGAGCTGGAGGACTTCGCCGACCTGGGCTCCGCCATGGTGTACGCGGGCGGCGCCGTCCCGAAGCTGGACACTGTCGTCCGCGATGGGCCTCATGGCACGGTCTTCATCGACTCCGAGGCACAACTGACCGTATTCGGAACGCACTTCCGTAGAGTGGAGGCAGTGTCACTCGATGCAGAGCGATCCCGTGACTTCATCCGCAGGCTGTCGAAGGAAGTGTGAGGCACCCATGGCCATCCGCGACCACTGGCGCAAGTCGTCCTACTCCGGGGGCGGCGACGGCAACGCATGCGTGGAGATCGCCAACCGACGCACCCACATAGCCATCCGCGACTCGAAGATCCCGACCGGGAAGCATCTCTCCGTCCCGGCCGCAGCCTTCGTCACCTTCATCGACGCCCTGAAGGCCGACCCGCACTGAACGTTGTGAAACCTGGGGCCGAGAAGGAGTGAGGCGCACCGTGACCACCCCTACCGTCTGGCGAAAGTCGTCCTACTCCGGCGGAGGCGACGGCAACAACTGCGTGGAGATCGCGAACCTGCGCACCCACATAGCCATCCGCGACTCAAAGGCCCCGACCAGGAAGCCCCTCTCCGTCCCGGCCGCAGCCTTTGCCACCATCATCGACGCCCTGAAGGCCGACCGGAGCCCTTGACGCGCTAGTACTCCCGCCGTAGGTCGCTGGCGCGACGTCCGGCCGACCGCGTCTACGGGTGCGTGTCCGTGATCGCGATGACCTCGTCGAGGCGGTCCAGGGCAGCCTGCAAGTCGTCGCGCTTGGCCTGGATGCGGTCCCGCTCGGCGCGCAGCATGGCTCGTTGCTCGGCGTCGGTGTGCCCGGAGTCCCAGCACGGAAGGAGTTCCGTGATCCTTCGGCTGGTCAGGCCGGCGGCGTACATCTGCTGGAAGAAGCGGACCAGGGTGACGGCATCCTGCCGGTAGAGGCGCTGGCCGGACGGGCTGCGCTCCGCGATGAGCAGGCCCTGCTGCTCGTAGTAGCGCACGGCGCGTACCGAGACGCCGGCACCCCGCGCCACCTCGCCGATGCGGATCAGCCGCCCGGCCCCGACCTCTGTGACGGTCATGGTGATTCCCCTCAACCCGGCCCCGATAACCAGCACTTGCCTCTGACGTTAGCGTCAGGTTTTAGCGTACGGGCATGGACATCAACAACTCAGTTGCCCTTGTCACCGGAGCCAACCGTGGCCTGGGCCGCGCCTTCGCCCAGCGCCTGCTCGAACGGGGCGCCCGCAAGGTCTACGCGACGGCTCGCCGGCCCGAGACCGTGGACCTGCCCGGGGTCGACGTGCTGCCCCTCGACATCGCCGATCCCGCATCCGTGAGGGCCGCGGCCGAGGCCGCCCGGGACGTCTCGCTGCTCATCAACAACGCGGGAATCAGTACGGGGACCGACCTGGTGACCGGTTCGCTGGACGCGGTACGGCAAGAGCTGGAGACCAACACGTTCGGCCACCTGGGAATGATCCGGGAGTTCGCGCCGACGCTCGCCAGGAACGGCGGGGGCGCGATCGTCAACGTCCTCTCCGCCATGTCGTGGTTCGGGGGCAAGGGCGCGGGTGCCTACCACCTGACCAAGGCCGCCGCCTGGGCCATGACCAACGGCGTCCGCCTGGAACTCGCCGAGCAGGGCACGCTCGTGACAGCGGTGCACCTCGGCATGGCCGACACCGACATGGCCGCGGGGTGGCCCGTGGCCAAGATCGCGCCGTCGGACCTGGCCGACGCGGCGCTCGACGGTGTCGAGGCGGGCTCCGCCGAGGTCCTCGCCGACCAGTGGAGTCGGGACGTCAAGTCCCGGCTGCCGCTGACGCCGGAAGAATTCAACGCCGCGATGGACCGCGCCCTGGCGGCGCTGATGGCGGCATGAGGGGGCCCTCGGGCCGCACTGACTTCGGTCGGTTGCTTCTGAGCTCAGTCAATTAACACTCCGTCCGCAGTTGTGGATTTTAACGGTGTGGCCTCGCGTCGGCGGTATTGGCAGTCGCGGGCGCGAGCGCGGCCGGGCCTGGCGTTGACGACGCGATAGGGACCAGTGCGGGCGATGGTCGCGTATCGTCGTTCGGGGATGCTGCGGGCAGGGCGAATAGTCGCCGTATTTCTGGCGGCGAGGCGGCAGCCTGAGGCCGAGAAGGAGTGAGGCGCACCGTGACCACCGCAACCGTCTGGCGAAAGTCGTCCTACTCCGGCAGCGGCGACGGCAACGCATGCGTGGAGATCGCGAACCTGCGCACCCATGTGGCCATCCGCGACTCGAAGATCCCGACCGGGAAGCACCTCTCCATCCCGGCCGCAGCCTTCGTCGCCTTCATCGACGCCGTGAAGACCGACCCTCACCGCTGAACGGCCCCTGCCGGGCTGACTAATCGAAGTAGCCAGCCGGCGCGGCCAGAACGTAGTGCGCATACAAGGGGAGTCCGTCCGTTTCGTCCAGAGGCACTTCGCGACTGGTCTCGCGAGAGAGCAGCAGTGAGAGCTCCGGGAAAATGGTGACTTCCTCGTCGGGGGATACGCTTGCGTTCCCCATCTCTTCGATACGTGCAGCGAGCTCACGCGCCGGGGTCCGGAACAGGTCCAGGTCGCCGTAGTGGACGTGCACCTCTGCCGCGTCATTTTCAAATCGCCATACTTCAACGGCAGTGACGTGGACACCGTCGTCCATCAGGAGGGTGATTTCGAAATCGGGCAGAACGAGTGTCGATTTGAAAGCGGTCCTCCCCGGCGCCGGCGAGGCGACTCGCAGATCACCCAGGGATCGAAGCCGATCGGCGACGGCGGTGAACTCCTCGCCGAACTGGATATCTCCTACGCCCAGGGGTGGCTCCACGGCGATGTCCATGTAAAATCCTCCTACTTCAAGAGATCGTAGTTGATTTCCCAGCCGTTCTTGGTGAGGAGCTCTTGGAGCGCCTTATTCTTGGGAAGACTGGCCACCATCTCTGCGATGTGCTGGTCGTATTTAGCTCCGTAGAGGCGTCGGATGTCATCAATGTCCATCTTCATCGCTTCGTCGAAGCGACCGGCATTGATTAGTTCGCGCTGGCGTTGCTGCCATTCCCTGGCTTCCTGACCATACCCGGTACTGGTCACGTTCCGATGGTCGGGTTTTTCCATGCGGATGGCGGGCCCCATGTGCGGGGTGAGCTGTGGGTCAGTGAGGTGCTTGTACGCCGACTTCGCCGGCATATGGTTGATCTCGTTGCCTTCGCGGGCCGGGGTCATTCCTCCGTACCAGCCGCCCTTGTCGGTGCAGCCGTCGGGCGCCAGCCCCAGCGGGTCCGAGATGACGGTGGGGTTGTCGACGTAGGCAACGGGGTTGGGGGCCGGGATCAGGCCCAGCGGATCCGGGCTGACGTACCGCGCGGTCTCGGGGTCGTAATGGCGCAGGTAGTTGTAGTGGAGTCCGGTTTCCGGGTCGGCGTACTGGCCGGGGTAGCGCAGGGGAGTGTGGGCGGCGGCGTCCGGGCTGATGGCTGTGGTGCCCCAGGTGGTGGTGCGGCTGCGCCAGGCGATGGTGCCGCTCTCGTCGACCAGTTCGCTCGGGGTGCCGACGAGGTCAGTGACGATCGCGAAGAAGCGGGAGTCGACCTCGTCGTCTGACAGCGGCTTGCGCTCGTACTGGAGCAGGGGCCGAAACCCCTCGTGGTCCCAGGTGAGGGTGATGCCGGTGGCGACGGATATCTGCTCAGTCAGCCGGGTGCCGTCCCAGGTGAAGCGGGTCTCGTCGACGACAGAACCGGCTGAGTCCAAGCGGTACTTCGCGGTGCGGCGGCCCAGTGGGTCGTAGTGGTAGTGCCAGGCGGCGCCGTCGGGGGTGGTGCAGGAGGTGAGGCGGTTCTCGGCGTCCCAGGTGTACTGCCAGACATCGGGCTTGCGGGAAAGGCGCTTCTTGATCCGTTCAACGAGACGTCCGGCGTCGTCGTAACGGTAGTGGGTGTCTCCGGCGCGCGTGACGCAGGTGCCGGTGTAGTCGCGCCCACCGCGGGCGGCCGGGTCGGCGGCCCGATCCGGCCAGGCGGCAGTGAGCTGGTTGCCTGAGGCGTCGTAGGCGTAGGTCTCCGGGCCTGCGGGTTTCGCGGCTTGGAGAGGGCGGCCCACGGCGTCGAGGGCGTAGGTGGTGCCGCGCCCAGTGGCCTCATCGTGGACGGCGGTGAGGTAGCCGTCGGCCCGGTAGGTGTAACTGCGGGCGCGGACCCGACGGTCGCCTTGGGTGGTGAGGTTCTGCCGCGTGAGGCGGCCCACCTCGTCCCAGGCCGAGGTGAGGTGCAGGTGTTCGTCCACGCTGCGTGCGGTCTCGCGACCGAGAAGGTCGTGATCGAAACTCAGGGTGTGCCTGCCCGCGACCGTGAGGGCGGTGCGGTTGCCGGCCTCGTCCCACTTGAGAGAAGAGTGCGCGCCAGTAGGCGTGGTGCGAGAGACGCGCCGGCCTGCAGGATCGTAGCTGAGGGCGAGCGTGGCCCCGTCCACTGTTTCGGTCAGCAGCCGCCCGGCTGGATCGTAGGAGAACTCCAGGATGCACTGGGGGCTTACGGCTGCCAGCAGACGAGATGCGGCGTCATAGGAGAACGCGGTCCGGGCGCTTCCCGTGGTTTTTGCCACGATGCGGCCCTGCTGGTCGTACTCGTAGACAATGCTCTGCCCGGCGGCGTTGGTGCGGGTGGTGAGCTGCCCCGCCGCATCGTAGACGTGGGTGGTGGCTCGGTTGTCGAAGTCGGTCTCGGTGAGTACGCGACCGACAGGGTCGAATGCGTAGGACCACGTCAGTCCTGCCGGGTTGGTGATGTGCGCGAGGCGCCGCTCTGTGTCGTGGACGAAGGTTTGCGTGAGCCCGTCCGGGCTGGTGCGGGTGGCAATCAGATCGAAGGGGCCGTACGTGCTGGTGGTGACGGCTCCAAGTGGATCGGTGTGGCTGACGCAGTTGCCCTCACCGTCCCACGCCCATGTCTCACGGCCCCCGTCAGGGGCGATACGGGCCGCCAGCCTTCCTTCGGCGTCCCAGTCGAACCGCGTGCTCTGACCGAGTGGGTCGGTTACCTCGACAGGTCGTCCGAGGGCGTCCCGGCGGCAGACTGTGCGTGCACCTCGGGCGTCGTCCATGGCCACGGTGAGTCCGGCCGCGTCGGTCTCCAGTCGCAAGGCTGAGCCAACTGGATCGATGACGCTTCTCGGAGCACCGGTGGGCTGGTGGGTGGCGCGGTGGGTGGCGCCGTCAGGAGTCGTAACGGCGGTGCGGTTGCCCCGCTCGTCATACTCCTGTCGGGTCTCGGCACCGTCCGGCGCGGTCAGCAGGACCGGCAGGTAGCGGTCGTTGTAGACGATGCGCGTGACCGTGCCGTCGGGCGCGATGCGCGAGGTTACGTTGCCGACCTGGTCCCATTCCCATCGAGTGGTGCGGCCCAGCGCGTCAGTACGGGCGAGTAGGTGGCCGTGCCGATCCCACTGCTGGGTGGTGGTGTGTCCGAGGGGGTCGGTGATCGCGATGATCTGGCCGCGCCGGTTGGACTGGTAGATCGTGGCGTGACCGAGCGAGTCGGTGTATGTGACGCGGTTGGTGCCGTCCTCCTGCATCTGGCCGTAGTTGATCCGAGAGTTGAGGATGCCGTCGGTGCCGTGGGTCTCGACCACACGACCGATGACGTCGTAGGTGTAGGCGAACTCTGTGTCGTTGGAGTCCCGCCAGCTGGTGATGCGGTGGTCGTCGTCGTAGCTGAAGCGCAAGGCGGCGTTGACCGCGTTGCGTACCTCGATCAAGTTGCCGGCGCCGTCGTAGCCGAAGGACCGCAGCCGGAGAGGATCGTCGTCGGTGAGTGCGAAAAGGGCGGTGATCCGAGCCTGTTCGGAGTCGGTGTCGATCCGGATCCGGTAGCCGCCACTGTGCGTGACGTACAGCGGCACGTCATGCTCATCGCGTTCCACCGTGACGGCGTTCCCGTTGCGGTCCTCAATGCTGACCAGCCACCACACGTCATCCCGGGATGCTGCCGGTTCGAACTGACGTATCAGCCCGGTACGGGGATCTTGAACGGCCAGAACGTAACTGCTGCCTCGCGTGACGTAGGTCAGAGGCAGGCGCACGCCCTCGGCCGGACCGACCCGGTCGCCAGGCAGATCCGGCAGGCGCGGGTAGGCCAGGGCGGATCCGTCCTCGCGGTACCACCAAATACCGCCCAGGCCCTCGTCCCTCTCCAGGCGTTCGTCCAGAGTGGCTGCCCACGACGGACCGAAGGAGCGCCCCGCGACGTAGTCGGAAAGGTGAGTGCGGCGCAACACCAGCGGCAGTACACCGGGCAGGTGCACATCGGTTTCGGCCAAGGCCATCTGACCGGTAGCCATGTCGATCGGGTCGCCGCACCACTCCTTGGAATTCAGCTCGCGGCTCTGCAAGGCCAGTTTCGACGAGTCGATCTTCATTTCGGCATCAGCCTTGCGGCCGGACACGGGCAATCCACTGCCATGACCGTCCGAACCCCCATCCCCGTCACCCTTGTTGACGTGGATACTGTCGGCCTTGTCACGGACGCCGATGTCGTTGTGCTTGTGCAGCCGCGAGGTGGCCTTGGCGCGGTCCGGGACGGTCTCCGTGACATGCTTGACGATCTTGCCGAGCGCCTTGTCCGTGCCCTTGAGCGCACCGTGCAGCACACTGTCGAAGGCCTGCGTGAACGGGTCGCGGCCCTTGCTCCGACCGAAGGCGCCCCTGGCCCGCCCCAGCGGCGAACTCGCCGCCGCGTGCAGGTCGTTGCCGTGCCGCGAGACCTTCCCCGCCCCGTCCTCGAACTCGACGTGGTCGATCCTGGTGACCTTCGCCGGGCCGACGCCCCCACCACCGTCTCCGCCGCCGGCCGAGGCGAGCTGCATCCCGCCCTTGCCGTGCCCGCCCTGACCGCCGCCACCGTCGGCCGGCATGGAGAACGCGCCCTCAGCGAGGTCGAGCACCATGTCCTCGACCATCGCCTCCATCTTGGCGTTGACCGGCTCGGTGAGCTTGGCGACGACCTCGTCGACGATCCGGTCCACCGCCTCGTCGATGATCCGCTTGACCACCTGCCGCATCGCCGTGACCTCGGCCGCACCGATCAGCGCCGACAGACCCCCGGTCACGACAGCGAGCCCCGCCGAGATACCCACCGAGGCCGCCATCGCCCCCAGTTCGATCTCGGCCTTGGTCTTCATCCCGAAGACGATGTCCGCCAGAACATCACAGGCGTCCGCGAACAGCCGTGCAAGCTCCGGGAGTTTCTCCAGGTGACCGACCTTCACCTGATTCCAGTGCTTCTCGAACGCGTCCACGGCCCAGCCCTCGGAGGAGGACAGGATCCGAGTCACCGCCTTGTGCGCGTCGCCACCGTGACCCTCGAACTGCTCCGCGAACTCCCGCATGGCGTCGGCCATTTCGCGGTAGTCGTCCTCGTCGACGTTCGGGAAGTTGATCCCGATGAAGTCCAGGACATCGTCCAGCCAGCCCGGAATCGTGTAACCCATCCCCCGTGAACCGCCTTCCCCGCGCCGAACAGATGCACGCAAACAACACGTGAGGGTGAACTCTAACGATCTCCCTTGACGGGCGGTCAAGTCCGCCTCGTACGACTGGCAAAGGCGCACGCGTGACTGCCGACGAACCGCAATGGGTCTGGCTGACGCGGAGGTCTACGACGCTCCCGACGGCTATTTCGGAGAGACAGTCGCCGCCGGATACGACGAGTCGTCGGCAGCGATGTTCGCGTCCGGTGCGATGAGCCCGGCGGTCGACGTCCTCGTGGGATTGGCCGACGGAGGGCGGGCCAGACGATGAGCTCGAACTACGTCGAGGTCGTGCTCGGCCGTGGCTCCTACCGGTCCATCCCGTTCCGCTATGTGTGGCCCGCGGAGCTCGGCCTCGTGGCCTAGCTGGCCGGGCTCCGGCTGCGCGAGCGCTGGGATGGCTGAACCGAGGAACCGTTCACGACCGAGAGTGAACAGCACGTCTCGGTCTGGGAGAGGCTTTGAGCCTCACGGTAGGGGGTCGGGCGTCACCTGCCAGATGGAGACGAGTTCAGAGCGCGGCGTGATCATGTAGACGAAGAAACCGCCGAGAACGAAAGCGTGTTTCGCCCCTTCATCCATCCCCTGGTACCCCGGGCCGTGGAGGTAGAGGGCTTCAGCGGCTCGGACCAGTTCGTCGGCCTTCTTCCCCACCTCATCGAGAAACGCGCGCGGAGCTCCGGCCGCCACTGTCTCCTCGTCCGGGACGTACTCCCAGCCCCAGGTCACTCGGTGTGCACCGCCTTGGCGGCGTCACGGTAGATGCCGGCGGCGGTGGCCAGATGTTCACGCGCCTCCTTCGGCGTGGACGAGATCTGCGCGAGGTACTCGGCGCGGTGGTACGCCCTGGCCGTTTCCGGGTGACGCTCTATCTCGATCAGAGCGGCCCAGTGCGCGAGGTAGGCATGGACGGGCTTGAGGGAGCCGTGTTCGACGGCCTCGGCCAGGGCCTGGTCCTTGGCCTGGTCGTAGGCGGCCAGGAACTGCGGGGCTACGACGGCACAGGCAGCGCGCAGGGCAGCGGGGGTGCACTCAGGGCGGGGAATCAGTGGCTGGTCACCGATTGATTCGTTGTGCTGCAGACCCATGCTGCCCTTCCCTTCCCTTCATGCCCTCTGCGGACAGACCGGCCGCGCGCCGGGTGCCGGATGGTTCGGGACACGTGCCCGACTTTAGTCCCACCGGGCCTCGACACGTCGCGGCAATGGTCAGGAAGCGTCACCCGGCCCACCGCCTCCCCGTGTCCCACCGATGCCCCGTGACGGTGGGCCCCGCCGTGCCGTCCGAGCGCGAGTGGCCCCCGAGAATCCGGACGGCGCGAGAGCACTGCGGGCGCGGGTCTTGGCGTCGTGCTTCGGCCGGGTGCTCACGCAGCCGGCGGTGTGCGTTGACCTGCGCGGCCAGAACGTCGACGACGTCCTCGACGGACCGAGCGGAGCTCGATGTTCAGGCGGCGTGCGGGGCGAAGGTGACTCGGGAGTCAACGTCGTCGATGGCCAGGTTCAGGGTGCCGTCCAGGGCCTCCGCCAGGCATCGCAGCAGCGGAAGAGTGGGCACGGTGTCTCCGCCCTCCGTCCGGGACACCTGAGGCTGCGTCATCCCGGCCTGTTCGGCCAGTTCGGCCTGGGACAGCCCCAGCTCCATCCCGGTCGTGGACCGCCTGCCCGAGATCGCCGGACAGCCACGCGTCGACGTACTGCTGGTCGTACGCGACCGCCTCACCCGCAAGCTGCCGGGCCCGGTGCGTCCTCCCCGTGTAGCGAGCTCACGCGCCGGGGTGCGGAACAGGTCCAGGTCGCTGTAGTGGACCTGCACGTCCGCTGCGTCGTTTTCGAATCCGCGCCTGCGCAGATGCCCCCGTAGAACGCCGGATGGCACGCGAGGAGTAGGCCTTGTCGGCCAGGACGACGTCTGGAGTGGTCCGAGGCCGGCCACGCTGCCGGGCACCCGCAGGCGGGCCATGACCTGCTCGAAGAACGGGTGCGTCACCGGCCTGTCTCCGCGGTCAAGGCGACCGCAAGGAGTCGGAAGCGGCCGTCGGCCACCAGGGGATCTTCGTGGTCAGTCCGCCGCAAGACCGAAGCCTCTATATAACGATTCCGCATACAGACCGTGCACTCGGTCTGTACGTATGGTCGGTTCTCGGCCACCATGTCGACCAGGGCGCCTGACGGTGACCGGATCGCAACGAGGAGGCTGTGATGGCTGTGGTGAGATCAGGGGTCGGGGCGGACGTTTCGAAGATGACGAGCCCTCCGGTACGCCCGGCCGGCACATGGCTGCTGGCGACCATGGCCTTGGCTCAGCTAGGACTGTTCCTCGCCCTGGCGGCTCCGGTGTTCGTCGGCTTGGCGATCAAGGTGCAGGACGTGGCGCCGGGGCATGAGGTGGCGGCGCTGGGGCTGGTGTCCACCGTGGGCGCGGTGGCCGCGTTCGTCGCCAATCCGGTCTTCGGACGGATCAGCGACCGCACGACCGGCCGGTTCGGGCGGCGTCGGCCGTGGCTGGTGGCGGGCGCCCTCGGCCTGGCGGTGTGCCTCCTGGTCATCGCGACGACGCAGAGTCTGGCGGTGCTCGCGGTGGCGTGGTTCGTCGGACAGGCGTCGGCGAATGCGGCGCTGGCCGCCCACGTGGCGACGGTGGCGGATCAGGTGCCCACTTTCCAGCGCGGGAAGGTCGCCGGGCTGCTGGGAGTGGTGCAGAACTGCGCGATTCTGGGTGCCGCCTACGCCGGCAAGTACTTCAGCGGAGACCTGCTGGTGCTGTTCCTGGTCCCCGGTCTGGTGGCGGTGGGACTGATGCTGCTGTTCGCGGTGGTCCTGCCGGACCGTCCGCTGCTGCAGCGCCCGCCGAGCGGGGGCGGGCTCAGAACGCTGCTGCAGACGTTCTGGGTGAATCCCCGCCGGTACCCGGACTTCGCCCTGGTCTGGGCGTCGCGGTTCCTCCTGGTCACGGCGTCGTACCTGTTCACCACGTTCCGGCTGCTCTACCTGCAGCACCAGTTCTCGTTGTCGGTGGGCCGGGCGACGGCGGTGATGGCCACCGGCGTTCTGGTCTACACGATCACTCTGGTCGTCGCCGCGCAGAGCACCGGGCTGCTCTCCGACCGGGTGCAGCGCCGCAAGGTGTTCGTGTTCACGGCGGCGCTGATCTTCGGGCTCGGCCTGATCCTGCTGAGCCAGGCCGACACCGTCGGGATGTTCTATGTGGCCGAAATCGTTCTCGGACTTGGGTACGGCATCTACATGGGCGTGGACCTGGCGCTGGTGATCGATGTACTGCCCGACCCCGACAACGCGGCGAAGGACCTCGGGGTGTTCAACATCGCCAACGCCGCCCCGCAGTCGATCGCACCGGCCCTGGGCGCGGTGCTGGTCGGAGTGGGCGGCAGTCACAGCTACGGGCTGTTGCTGGGGACCGCGGCCGTGGTGTGTGTGGCGGGTGCGCTGGCCATCGTCCCGGTGAAGAAGGTCCGTTGAGCCCCCGACCCGGTCGAACCGAGAAGGACATCATGACCGTTGACGAACTCGACCACCCGGCGGGCCGGATCGAGAAGGCGATCGAAGTGCTCGGCCTCGAGCAGAAGGTGCGCCTGCTGACCGGAGCGGCGATGTTCGCGCTGCACTCCGAGCCCGCGATCGACCTGGGCGAGGTGCGGCTGTCGGACGGCCCCACCGGCGTGCGGGGCCCGGAGTTCACCGGCGGCCGCAGGTCCTGCCTGCTGCCCAACGCCACCGTACTGGCCCAGCACTGGGACGCGGACGTGGCCGAGCAGGTAGGGGAACTGTTGGCGGAAGAGGCGGCCGCCCATGACACGCACATTGTGCTCGGCCCGACGATCAATCTGCATCGCACTCCGCTGGGCGGGCGGCTCTTCGAGACCTTCAGCGAAGACCCACTGCTGACCGGGGCGCTGGCCAGTGGTGTCGTCCGCGGGCTCCAGCGGCACGGTGTCGCCGCCACGCCGAAGCACTTCCTGGCCAACGAGTCCGAAACCGACCGGACCACGGTCGACTCGGTCATCGACGAGCGGACGCTGCGTGAGGTCTATCTGCTGCCGTTCGAGATGGTGGTGACCGACGCCCGCGCATGGTCGATCATGGCCGCCTACAACGGGGTCAACGGGACCGCCTCCACCGAGCACGCCGAACTCGTCGACGGCGTCCTCAAGAGCGAGTGGGGCTTCGACGGCGTGGTGATGTCCGACTGGTACGCCACCCGGTCGACCGCGGCCAGCGCCAACGGGGGCCTGGATCTGGTGATGCCCGGCCCCGGTGGCCCCTGGGAACACCACCTGGTGGCCGCCGTACGCGCCGGCGAGGTCCAGGAGAGCTCCGTCGACGAGCACCTCCGGCGACTTCTGCGACTCGCGGCCAGGGTGGGCCGACTCCCGGCCCCCTGCGCCGACTCGTCCCGCGTGTTGCCGGCACCCGACAGCCCCGTCCGCCGTGAACAGCTGCGGCGGCTCGCCGCGGGCGGCATGGCGGTGCTGACCAACCGCGACGCCGCGCTGCCTCTCTCACCCGACGTCTCCAGCGTGGTCGTGATCGGGCGCCATGCCATCGAGACCATCGCCCAGGGCGGCGGCTCGGCAAAGCTGCGCCCGCCCCACGTGGTGCCCGTCGCCGACGGACTGACCGCCGCGCTCGGCCCGGGACGGGTGTCCGTGATCGACGGAGTGGAGGTCCGGCACCGCCCGGTGCCGGTGCCCGATCTGCTGCGCGACCCGCAGACCGGACGGCCCGGCATGCGGGTCACCGCCCGCGACGCCTTCGGTGAGGTGGTGGACTCCCGGCACGTCGAAGTGACCGAACTCGTCACCGGTCGCGGCAGTTGGCTCGACAGCGCGGACACCATCGAACTGACGGCCCGCATCGGCATGTACGCGCCGGCCCGCATGCAGGTCGGCGTGACCGGTCTGGGCGAATGGACCGTAGGAGTCGGCGCCGAGCGGTACACCGTCTCCCAGGACGGTGCCGCCGCGTTCTCGGCAGGCGTCCTCAATCCACCGTCCTGGACCACGAACCTCGACCTCGAACCCGGTGCACTCCTCACGGCCACCCGCCCCCGGCTGACGGAACACAGCCGATGCGGCCTGATCGCCCGCCCGGCCTCGCCCTCGCCGGCCGCGGCGATCGGCGCGGCGGCGCGCGCCGCGGCGGGCGCCGATGTGGCCGTCGTGGTCGTCGGTCTGACCGACGAACAGGAAACCGAAGGACTCGACAAGACGACACTCGCGCTACCCGGCGAGCAGGACGCCATGGTCGTTTCGGTCGCCGCGGCGGCGAAGCGCACCGTGGTCGTGGTCAACGCGGCGACCCCGGTACTCATGCCCTGGCTCGACCGGGTCGACGCGGTGCTGTGGGCCGGACTGCCGGGTCAGGAAGCCGGTGACGCGGTCGCTGCCGCGCTGCTCGGCGAGATCGAGCCGGCCGGCCGGCTGGTCACCACCTTCCCGGCCCGGGACGGCGACGGACCAGTCTGGGACACCACCCCCACCCACGGCGCACTCGCCTACGCCGAAGGCCCCGCTTTCGGCTACCGCGGGTGGGCCGCGGATCAGGGTCCCCGGCCGCTGTTCTGGTTCGGCCACGGGCTCGGCTACGGCGCCTGGCGTTACGAACACGCCGACCTGGACGTCGAGGGCGGCACCGTGCGGAGTGTGCGGGCGCAGGTCACCAACATCGGTGCCCATCCCTCCCGGGAGGTGGTGCAGGTGTACCTGCGACCCGCCGACCCGGCCGAGCCGGTCCGGCTCATCGGCTGGGCGGGGGCGAGGGTCCTCCCGGGTGAGACGGCCACCATCGAGGTCCCCTGCGACGCCCGCACCCAGCGGAGTTGGGACACTGGCGCGCAGGCCTGGCGGCCCCTGGAGGGCAGCGACGTACTGATCGCGCGAGGTCTCGGCGACATCCGGATTACCCTGGCCCTGCACGAATCCCGCTGACCACATCCGGGTCGCCTGGCATGAGGAGCACCGCACATGTCCTTCCCACCCCGCTACCGCACCCCTCGTGCGAGGTCCAGGGTGGAGGCGGCAGGTGCCGAGTCCCGTGCCAAGGCGGTCCGGGCCGCCGTCGAGCTCTTCTCCACCGCGGGCTACCGCGGAACCAGCCTGGCCCTGGTCGCCGAGAAGTCCGAGCTGTCCCAGTCAGGGCTGCTGCACCACTTCCCCAACAAAGCCGCCCTCCTCGCGGCGGTGCTGGAACACCGTGAAACCGAGGACAGCCAGTTCCTGTCGGGTCCTGACGACCGCGCGCCGCTCGGCTGGGCGGCCTTCGACGCCCTCACCGGCCTGGTGGCGCGCAACTCCAACCGGCCCGAACTCGTCGGGCTGTTCGTGCGGCTCTCCGCCGAGGCCACCGAGCCCGGCCATCCCGCCCATGCCTGGCTACGCGACCACTACACCAGCACCCGGAGTTGGCTGACCGACGCCATCCGGGACGGCCAGCACCGAGGCGAGATTCACCCCGACGCACCCGTCACCTCCCTCGTCCACCTGACCGTCGCCGTCCTCGACGGACTCCAGCAGCAATGGCTGCTCGACCCCGGCGACTTCGACATGGTCGGCGAGTTCACCACCTTCGTCTCCGGCCTGCACACGCAATGGGACACCACCCCCACGACAAGCGACACCGCATAGGGGCCCTACGAGAATCCGGACGGCGCGCGTGCACTACGGGCGCGGCTCCTGGCGTCGGGGCGCGAGAGCGCGGGCGCGGGTCCTGCCGTCACGCCCCCGCCGGATGCTCTCCCAACCACCGCCGGGCCCCCACCTCGCTCGGGTACTCCCGCACCGTGAACGCGGCGACGGCCCAGCCGACGCACCAGGCGGCGCAGGCCGGTACGACGGGGGCCGCGAGCACGAAGAGGAACCTGGCGGCGAGGGTCAGGCCCACCGAGCGGCGGGTCTCGTCGCGTTTGTCGCGGCGGGCCTGGTCGGGCGTCGGCGGATCCTGGAGTTTCTCGCGGTGGTCCCGGCGCTGCACCTGCCATCCCCACACCACCGCCCCGCAGGAGGCCACCGCCTGCGCCCAGTCCCACACGGTGCGCACGGTCGGCGGCAGGTCGCCCCGGAAGCTGCCGTAGAGGACGAGGGCGACGTAGCAGAAGAAGGCCAGTACGGCGAACCAGAGGACCGCACCGAAGCCGCGGCGCAGCCAATAGCGGGGGCCACGTCGGTACCAGGTGGTGCCGAGGCCCGGCAGGGCTGGGATCCGGGGCGGGGTGTGGGGGGCGGGGGCGGGAACGTCAGAAGATGCTCTTGATGCCATGCCAGACGTCATCCTTCAGTCGTACGAAGTCGTCCCCGGTCTCCGAGAGGACGTGGCCCGAGCCGGTCAGCACGCCGCCGACCACGCCGTGGTCGTGGATGTCCTCGCTCCAGTGCTCGTGGAACGAGTGGTCGATGATGCCGGTCGCCCCGATCACCACCGCGCCCCCGACCCCGGCCACCACGGCCACGGGTACGTCGAAGGGCGCGGCGGCCACCAGTCCGGCCGTGATGGCGGTACCGGCCACCAGCCCGGCGACGTTGGCGCCTCCGTCCACGGTGACGGACTTCTGCCAGGACCAGCCCTTGTCGTGGTCGTCGGAGGCTTCCAGCAGCCCGCAGGCACCGGCGGCGGCGACGTCCAGGACCGGGACCTCCTTGAGGAAGTCGGGGAGTTTCTCCAGGCTCTTGCCCGCGCGCAGCGCGTCCGCCGCGTCGGCCAGCTTGACGTTCAGGGCCCGGTCGTACGGCAGCGCGGTGCTGCCGTGGTCGGCGCGGGCCAGGGCCTCCTCCAGGGAGTCGACCTTGGTGGCCGCGTCGGCGTAGGCGCCCTTGGCCGGAAGGTCCTTGGGCAGTCTGCGGCCCGCTTTCTGGTACGCCTTGCGTTCCGCGCGGAGCTCCTTCTTGGCGGCCTGCTCCTGCGCCTTGGCGTCGTCGAGCTTCGCCCGGGCGTCGTTGCCGCCCGCCCGCGCGTCCTCGGCGTCATAGGCGTACAGGCCCCGCAGGTAGTCCGCGACGGTGACCTTGTCGCCCGTCGACACCGGTGCCGTCACCTGCGCGTACAGCCCCCGCAGCTTCTCCGCCGCCACCAGTCGCGCGTGCTGGGCGGTGTGCAGGATCTGCCGACGCACCGTGTCGTACTCGTGCAGCGCGGAGATGGTCTTCTGGTCGTCCGCGCTCGGGGGGTTCGCGGTGACGATCGTCAGGGGCACGCCCTTGTCCGCCATGCCGACCCCGGCGCGGGTGGCCGTGTGTTCCGCGTTCTGCAGGGCCGTCTCGCAGGTGGACAGGGCGTCGACGAGGTCGGAGAGGATGTCGCCCGCGCTGTGCACGAGGCTCGCGAACGCGCCCGCCGCCAGCGCGTCCTCGCTCCAGGTGGCGCGGAAGGACTCGGCGGCCTCGCCCTTCCAGGTCGCGTCGTCCACCAGTGCGTCGACGGCCCGGCCGAGCGGCCGCACCACCCCGTCCAGTTTTTCCTTGGCGTTCCGGTACGTCTCGGCCATCGTGCGCAGCCCGCCGATGTCACCGCCGACCCAGCTGTCCGCCATCAGCCGTCACCCACCATCAGGTCCTCGAACAGCCCGTGTACGTCGATGTCGTGCCGCTGGAAGGAGTCGCGGGCGTGGGCCACCTTGTCGCCGTGTTCGTCCAGCCGGTCGGCGAAGCCGGTGTGCAGGGCGACGAGGAGGTCCGCGACCTCCTTGATCGCGCTGTCCAGCCCGGCGTCTCCGCCGTCGGCGATGGGCGGGGCCACGTCGGCGTGCAGCTCGCGGTAGTTGACGGCTTCGTCGTGGAAGGTCCTCGACATCGACGTGAGGTCGCTCAGGACCGCCTTGAAGTCGACCGCCATCAGCGCGTCTCCCGTGCGTAGGCGGCCAGGTCGGCCGGTTGCCAGTTGTGGGGGCCCGGGGCGATCCGCGGGTCGAGCAGCACGCCGGCACCGTGCGCGCCCAGCCCCTCGGCCAGCGGGCCGAGGGAGGTGGCGACCCACGGCTGTGCCTCACCGAGCGCCGCCACCAGCCCGGCCAGGGTGGTGAAGGCGAAGGCCACGGTCCTGTCCGGGGGGTGCTCGAAGAGTTCGTACGCGATGAAGGGCACGCGGGCGGGGGTGCCGGAGGGTCCCGTGGTGTCGGCGTAGCGGGGATGGGCGGGCACGAACACGGGCGTGTGGTAGGCGGGGACACCTGGCTTCGGGCCGGGGGGCTGCTCCGTCGGAGTGGGGTCGCCGTGATCGGCGTATTCGGCGTGGTCGACGTAGTCGAGGAGGCGTGATCTGCGGGGCTCCGGCCCCGGTGTCGCCGCCCGGGCAAGGCCTGCGGACGGCTGGCCCGGCACGGACTCGTCGTAGTCGAGAAGGCGCGAACGGATCGGTGTGTCCACCACCGTCTCCTCTTCCCCGTGGTTCCCAGTGGCCGGGTGGCAGGACCACCGTAGCCAGCGGGCAAACGGGCAAACATCGCCATGTCAGGGCGAAGAGGGTGGAGCATGCGCAACCCATACGACCGTTTGGCCACGGGCTGATGCGCGCTTGACCGCCCGATGACCACCGCCGCCGTTCTCAGGCTTCCGGGACCGCCTTCCGCTCCCGGCGGCTCCCGACCTGCGTCCGCACCGCGCCCATGCTCGCCACGATGACCAGGGCGATCGCGGCGGCCTCGGTGAGCGCCAGGGTCTGGCCGAGGATCAGGAAGCCGGCGGTCGCGGCGAGGGCCGGTTCCAGGCTCATGAGGATCGCGAAGGTGGAGGCGGGCAGGCGGCGCAGGGCAAGGAGTTCGAGGGTGTACGGCAGGACGGACGAGAGGACGGCGACCGCCGAGCCCAGCGCGAGCGTCGTCGGGTCGAGGAGCTTCATGCCCGCCCCGGCGACACCGAACGGGAGGAACGCCAGCGCCGCGACCCCCATGGCGAGGGCCAGTCCGTCGGCCTGCGGGAAGCGGCGGCCCGTACGTGCGCTGAAGACGATGTACGCCGCCCACATGGAGCCCGCGCCCAGGGCGAAGGCGATGCCCACCGGGTCGAGGCTGCCGAAGCCTCCGCCGCCGAGGAGGAAGACACCGGCCAGGGCGAGCGCGGCCCACAGCGCGTTGATCGCCCGCCGGGAGGCGAGGACGGAGAGCGTGAGGGGGCCGAGCACCTCCAGGGTGACGGCCGGGCCGAGCGGGATGCGGTCGACCGCCTGGTAGAACAGGCCGTTCATCGCGGCCATGGTGAGCCCGAAGACGACGACCGTGCCCCAGTCCGTACGGGAGTGTCCGCGCAACCGGGGGCGGCAGACCACCAGGAGCACCAGAGCCGCCGCGAGCAGCCGCAGGGTGACCACGCCTGCCGCGCCGGCCCGCGGCATCAGGGTCACCGCGAGGGCGGCACCGAACTGCACCGAGACCCCTCCGGCGAGCACCAGGCCCACCGGACCGAGGGAGCCGCGGCGGCCCGTACCGCCGGCCGGGGCGGCCGCGGGGGCGGCGGAGGCCGGGGACGGAGTGGCGGGGGTGGCGGCGCTGGGGGTGCTCACGGGGCCTTCCAGGGGACTGAGCCGGGGACCGAGCCAGGTGGCCGGGCTGGGCGACCGGGCCAGGGACCGAGCTGGAGTTTGTTCATCTCACTGTACGACGCAGTCCAGGGTAGTGGACTACGTCAGGTGTGTGAACCGTTTATGCAGCTGTCCCAGCATGTGGTCAGGGCCCCTGCCAGGGCGATGCGGTTGCTTTAGGCACGACACTCGCCCCGTCATGTGTACCTACTAGTATGTACGCTCGGTCTCACGTTGCCGATCTCCCTTGGAGGCTCTATGCCGCTCGTTCGCATTGATGCTCTGGGCTGCGACGCCCAGCGATTGAGGGCATTGGGGCGGGCCGTCCAGGAGGCGCTGGGTGAGACGATGGGAATCCCGGACGACGACCGTTTCCAGATTCTGACCGGACACGACGGAGAGCGCGGCGTTGTGCGCCACGGCACCTACCTCGGAGTGCAGCGGGACGACGGCATCGTGTACGTGGCGATCACTTTGCGGGGTGGACGGTCGGCCGCGCAGAAGCAGGCGCTGTACCGACGTATTGCCGAGCTCGCCCAGGAATACGCAGGGACGGAACCCCGCAACGTGTTCGTCGTGCTGACCGAGAACGGCGATGCCGACTGGTCGCTCGGCAATGGGGAGGCCCAGTACCTCAGCTAGGACGGCGATGGAGAGCAAATGAGCCTGGCGTCGTTCGCTCCGAACCCCTCACTCGCCCGGTTTCATGGACTCGCCTCACTCAGTGGACGGACGGCCGGTCCCCTCCATCGGCCTGTCCACCGCCCCCTCCGTCAACCCATCCGCCAGCACCTCCGCCAGATGCCGCCCCCGCACCCCCGCCAGCTGCTCCAGCTGGGTGCGGCAGGAGAAGCCGTCGGCGAGGATCGCCGTGCCGTCCTCGGCTGCTCGCACCGCGGGCAGGAGCTGGTCCTCCGCGCAGGCCTTCGACACCTCGAAGTGGCCTTTCTCGAAGCCGAAGTTACCCGCGAGACCGCAGCAACCGCCGCTCAGTTCGCCGGACAGCAGAGCGGCTTGACGCAACCTCCGGTCGGCCGTGTCGCCCAGGACGGCGTGTTGGTGACAGTGGGTCTGGCCGGCCACCGGGCGGTCGACGCGGGGTGGGGTCCAGTCGGGGGCCAGACGTTCCAGCGCCTCAGCGAAGGTGAGGACCCTCGCGGCCAGGCGTGCCGCGCGCGGATCGTCGTGCAGCAGCTCCGGCAGGTCCGTGCGGAGCGCGGCGGCGCAGCTGGGTTCCAGGACGACGACCGGGGTGTCCGTCTCCAGCACCGGGGCCATCAGATCCAGCGTGCGGCGCAACACCGTACGGGCGCGGTCGAGTTGGCCGGTGGAGACGTAGGTCAGACCACAGCAGACCCGGCTTCGCCGCACGCTCAGCAGGGAGATCGCCGCCCTGGACGTACCGTCCCCCACCGGGCGCACCCGCATCCGCAGGGTCGGCGGCAGCGCCACCCGCAACCCCGCCGCCTCCAGTACGCGTACGGCCGCCCGGCCCACCGACGGCGACAGGTGCTCGGTGAAGGTGTCCGGCCAGAGGACGACCAGATCACCGTCGCCGGAGGGCCGCGCGGACGCCCGCCGGCGCCACCAGCCGCTGAACGTCTGACCCGCCACCCGGGGGATCTCCCGCTCGGGCGCGATCCCGCCGAGCCGCTTCACCAGCCACGCGAGGGGCCGTACGGCGGCCAGGGCGTTGACCACCGGAGCCGTCCGGGTGCGGGCCACCGCGCGCAGCCACACCGGCAGCCACCCCATGCTGTAGTGGGCGGTTGGGCGGCGGCGCCCGGCGTAGTGGTGGTGCAGGAACTCCGCCTTGTAGGTGGCCATGTCGACCTCGACCGGGCAGTCCGAGCGGCAGCCCTTGCAGGACAGGCACAGGTCCAGCGCGTCCCGGACCTCCGGCGAGCGCCAGCCGTCGGTGACCAGTTCCCCCGCGAGCATCTCGTGCAGCAGCCGTGCCCGCCCGCGCGTGGAGTGCGCCTCCTCGCCGGTCGCGCGGAAGGACGGGCACATGACGGCGGAACCCGACACGGACTCCGTACGGCATTTCGCGACCCCCACGCAGCGGCGCACCGCGGCCGAGAAGTCACCGCCGTCGGAGGGGTAGCCGAACGCCACGTCCACCGGTTCGCGCGGGAGGACGGAGAAGCGGAGGTTGGTGTCGAGGGGGGCCGGGCGGACCAGCATGCCGGGGTTGAGCAGGTCGTCGGGGTCCCAGACGCCCTTCGCGCGCTCGAACAGCGCAACTGTCTCCTCGCCGTACATCCGGGGCAGCAGCTCCGCCCGTGCCTGCCCGTCGCCGTGTTCGCCGGACAGTGAACCGCCGTGGGCGACGACCAGCTCGGCCAGGTCCTGGGAGAAGCTCCGGAAGCGGGCCACTCCCGCGTCGGTGAGCAGGTCGAAGTCGATGCGGACGTGGATGCAGCCGTCCCCGAAGTGCCCGTACGGGGTGCCGCGCAGCCCGTGCGTCCGCAGCAGCTCCCGGAAGTCCCGCAGGTAGGCGCCCAGTCGGGCGGGCGGGACCGCGCAGTCCTCCCAGCCGGGCCAGGCTTCGGCGCCGTCCGGTGTCCTGGTGGCCGTGCCGCTCGCGTCCTCCCGGATACGCCACAGCGCCCGCTGACCGGCCGGGTCCGTGACCACCAGGGCGTCGATGACGTCCGCCGCCCGCACGATCCGCTCGGCAGCCGCGCGTGCCTGAGCCTCCGTGTCGCCGCCGGTCTCCACGAACAGCCAGGCCCCGCCGCGCGGCAGGTCGGCCGCCATGGGCACGAGGTCGGCGGCCATGCCTTCCACGGTGAGCGGCCGGTGCGGCAGCAGACCGGACGCCGCCTGTGCCGCCGCGCTCTCGTCGGCGTACCCGAGCACGGCCAGCGCACGCGCGCGGGGCGCCCGGACCAGCCGTACGACCGCCTCCGTGAGGACGCCGAGCGTGCCCTCCGAGCCGCAGAAGGAGCGGGCGACGTCGGCGCGGTTCTCGGGCAGCAGCGCGTCCAGCGCGTACCCGGAGATGCGGCGGGGCAGTTCGGGGAAGCCGGTGCGCAGCCGGGACAGTTCGCCGTCCACCAGGTCCCGCAGGCCCTCGGGCGCCCCCTGCCAGCCCTGCCCGAGCCGCAGCCGCTCGCCTCGCGCGGTGAGCACCGACAGTTCGCGCACGCTGTCCGCGGTCGTCCCCCAGGCGACCGAGTGCGAGCCGCACGAGTTGTTGCCGATCATCCCGCCGAGCGTGCAGCGGCTGTGGGTGGACGGGTCGGGGCCGAAGCGCAGTCCGTGCGGGGCGGCGGCCTCCTGGAGGCGGTCGAGGACCAGACCGGGCTGTACGACCGCGGTGCCGGCCTCCGGGTCGAGGGACAGCAGGCGGTTCATGTGCCGGGTGAAGTCCAGCACCACACCCGTGCCCGTCGCCTGCCCGGCGATCGAAGTGCCGCCGCCGCGCGGCACCACCGGCACGCCCTGTTCCCGGCACACCGCGAGGACGGCCGCCACGTCGTCGGCGTCCCGGGGGGCGACCACCCCGAGCGGCACCCGCCGGTAGTTGGACGCGTCCATGGTGACCAGCGCCCGGGACGTGACGTCGAACCCGACCTCGCCCCGGACCGCCCTCCGCAGCTCTGCCTCGAGATCCCTCATGCGTCCAGGGTGCATCCGACCTACGACGACGAGGCCGCTTGTCCACAGACGGCGAGGTCGCTGGTCCTGACCGTCGGACCGTTCCGCAGGACCGTCGGACTGGATTTTCACCGGTCCACGGGTCGCGTGATTCGTCTCATCGAACGGACACGTTTCCGTCCGGTTTCCTGAGGAGATACGCTCCGGCACGTGGCTGAGATCCAGATTCCTGCTGACATCAAGCCCGCCGACGGACGATTCGGCGCGGGTCCCTCCAAGGTCCGGGTGGAGGCGCTGGACGCGCTGGCCGCCACCGGTACGTCCCTCCTGGGTACCTCTCACCGCCAGGCTCCGGTCAAGAACCTGGTCGGCAAGGTGCGCGAGGGCATCAGCGAGCTGTTCCAGCTCCCCGAGGGCTATGAGGTCGTCCTCGGCAACGGCGGCTCCACCGCCTTCTGGGACGTCGCGACGCACGGCCTGATCGAGAACAAGTCGCAGCACCTGACCTTCGGCGAGTTCAGCTCCAAGTTCGCCAAGGCCTCCAAGCTCGCCCCCTGGCTCGCCGAGCCCACCGTCATCTCCGCCGACCCGGGCACCCACCCCGACCCGCGCGCCGAGGCGGGCGTCGACGTGTACGCGTACACGCACAACGAGACGTCCACCGGTGTCGCCGCGCCCATCAAGCGGGTGCCGGGCGCCGACGCGGGCTCCCTGGTCCTGGTGGACGCCACCTCCGGCGCCGGCGGCCTGCCCGTCGACATCGCCGAGACCGACGTCTACTACTTCGCCCCGCAGAAGTCCTTCGCCTCCGACGGCGGCCTGTGGATCGGCGTGTTCTCCCCGGCCGCGATCGAGCGCGCCGAGCGGATCCACGCCTCCGGCCGCCACGTCCCGGAGTTCTTCTCACTCCCGACGGCGATCGACAACTCCCGCAAGAACCAGACGTACAACACCCCGGCCCTGGCGACCCTGTTCCTGCTGAACGACCAGCTGGAGTGGATCAACGGCCAGGGCGGCCTCGCCTGGTCCACGGCCCGCACGAAGGACTCCTCGACCCGCCTCTACGGCTGGGCGGAGGAGTCCAAGTACGCGACCCCGTTCGTCACCGACCCGGCCAAGCGCTCCCAGGTCATCGGCACGATCGACTTCTCCGACGAGATCGACGCGGCCGCCGTCGCCAAGGTCCTGCGCGCCAACGGCGTGGTCGACACCGAGCCGTACCGCAAGCTCGGCCGCAACCAGCTGCGCGTCGCGATGTTCCCGGCGATCGACCCGGCGGACGTCGAGGCGCTGACGAAGTGCGTCGACTACGTGATCGAGAAGCTGTAACAGCAGCTCGTACGACGACGAGGGGCGCCCGTACCGGTACGGGCGCCCCTCGTCGTCGTACGGTGGGGGGGATCGACGACGCGGCGGCACCGCGTGTC